>NZ_JADKMA010000049.1 GCF_017676365.1 Streptomyces oryzae | reverse complement strand
CCCCCTCAAGAAACCCACCCACGCGAAGAAGGAAGAGCCGTGCGCCATCTCAGTGCCGAGATGCTGGCCGCGGGGTCGCAGCAACCGGACCCCATCACGTCCGCCGGCAACGCCCAGTTGGGGATCGCCGCCCTGGTCGGCATCGCCGTCATCGTCGTACTCATCACCCGGTTCAAGCTGCATGCGTTCCTGGCGCTGACCCTCGGTACCCTCGCGCTGGGTGCCGTGGCGGCGGCGCCGCTCGACAAGGCCATCGAGAGCTTCACCACCGGCCTCGGGGACACCGTCTCCGGCGTCGGCGTCCTGATCGCGCTGGGCGCCATCCTCGGCAAGCTGCTCGCCGACTCCGGCGGTGCCGACCAGATCGTGGACACGATCCTGGCCAGGGCGAGCAGGCGCAGCATCCCCTGGGCGATGGCGCTGATCGCGGGCATCGTCGGGCTGCCGCTGTTCTTCGAGGTCGGGCTGGTGCTGCTGATCCCGGTGGTGCTGCTGGTGGCCAAGCGCGGCAACTACTCGGTGATGCGCGTCGGCATCCCCGCGCTCGCCGGGCTCTCCGTGATGCACGGGCTGGTCCCGCCGCACCCGGGACCGCTCGTCGCCATCGACGCGATGAACGCCAACCTGGGCGTGACGCTGGCCCTCGGGCTCGTCGTCGGCATCCCCACCCTCGTCGTGGCCGGGCCGCTGTTCGGCAAGGTGGCCGCGCGCTGGGTCGACACCACGCCGCCCGAAGGAGTGGTGCCCGAGCGCGCCAGCGCCGATCTCGACCGGCGGCCCGGCTTCGGCAGCACGCTGGCGACGGTGCTGCTGCCCGTCGTCCTGATGCTCGCCAAGGCGCTCACCGACATCGTCATAGACGACCCCGAGGACACCGTGCAGCGCGTCATGGACGTCGTCGGTGACCCGATGATCGCGCTGCTGGTGGCGGTGCTGGTCGCGATGTTCACCCTCGGCGGGGCCGCGGGCTTCACCAAGGACCGGCTCTCCTCGACCGTCGCGGGCTCGCTCGGGCCGATCGCGGGCATCCTGCTGATCGTCGGCGCCGGCGGCGGCTTCAAGCAGACGCTGGTCGACGTCGGTATCGGCCAGATGATCCTGGACCTGTCCAAGGACTGGTCGATACCCGCGCTGCTGCTCGGCTGGATCATCGCCGTCTGCATCCGGCTGGCGACCGGCTCGGCGACGGTCGCCACGGTCTCGGCGGCAGGGCTCGTCGGGCCGCTCACCACCGATATGTCCACGCCGCAGACCGCACTGGTGGTGCTCGCCGTCGGCGCCGGGTCGCTGTTCTTCAGCCACGTCAACGACGCCGGGTTCTGGCTGGTGAAGGAGTACTTCGGGATGAACGTCGGCCAGACGATCAAGTCCTGGTCGGTGATGGAGACGATCATCTCCGTCGTGGCGCTGGTGCTGTTGCTGCTGCTGTCGCTGGTGCTGTGACGCTGCCGGTCCCCGGCCCGGGAGGGCGCCCCGATCAGCTCGGGGTGCCCTCCCCTTCCAGATAGTGCAGCACCGCCTGGACGCGGCGGTGGGTGGCCGTCGTCCGCGGAATCTCCAGCTTGTCGAAGATGGTCGCCGTGTGCTTCTCCACCGCCCGCTGGGAGATGCCCATCCGCGCGGCGATGGCCGAGTTGGTGAGCCCAGCGGCCATGTGCGCCAGCGTCTCGTGCTCGCGCGGGGTAAGGTCCGCGAGGGTGGGACGGGCGCGCAGCAGCCGGGAGATGACGTCCGGGTCCAGCGCGGTGCCGCCGGCCACCACCCGGTGCAGCGCCTTCACAAACTCCTCCACGTCCAGAACGCGGTCCTTGAGGAGATAGCCGATACCGGCCGGGCCGTCCGCGAGCAGGGTGTGCGCATAGCTGGTCTCGATGTACTGGGAGAACAGCAGGATGCCGAGGCCTGGGTGGCGGCGGCGCAGTTCGGCCGCCGCGCGCAGCCCCTCGTCCCGGTGGGTGGGCGGCATTCTGATGTCGGCCACGACGGCGTCCGGGCGGGTACGGTCCACGGCCGCCAGCAGCGCGTCCGGGTCGCCGACCGCCGCGGCCACCTCCAGCCCCCGGTCGGTGAGCAGCCCGACCAGCCCCTCCCGCACGACGGCCGCATCCTCGGCGATCACCAGCCGGAGTGCGTGCTGTGTCCGGTCGGTCACCTGGTCTTCTCCCCCTGTGCTGCGGACTGTGCTGCGGACTGTGCCTCGGGCCGTGCCTCGGGCCGTGCCTCGGGCCGTGCTGTGGCGAACGGCAGCCGGACCGTCGCCGTCGTCGGGCCGCCGGGCGGGCTGTCGAGGAACAGTGTGCCGTCCACGGTACGGATCCGCTCGAACAGGCCGCGCAGTCCGGACGAGCCGCCCGGTGCGGGCGAGCCGTCCGGTGGGGGCAGAGGCAGCGTTGCCCCGCCCCGCCCGTCGTCCTCGACCGTCAGCACCAGGAGGTGGTGCGGGAGTTGGAGTTCGGTTCTGACGCTGACCACGATGTGCCGGGCGTCCGCGTGCCGGGCCGCGTTGGTCAGCAGCTCGGCCGCGCAGAAGTAGGCGATCGTCTCCACCGCCTCGGGAGGGCGCAGCCCGGCCGGCAGTTCGACCCACAACTCCACCCGCAGCGAAGGGGACTCGATGTCCGAGCGCAGAGAGGCGAGCGCCGGCGCCAGCCCCTTGTCCAGGACCGGCGGATGGATGCCGCGTACGAGATCGCGCAGCTCACCGAGTGCGGTACGTGCCATACCGAGGGACTGCTCCACCAGTTCCCGGGCCTTGGCGGCATCCGCCGGGGACGGCTCGGCTGCGCGGAGCGCGTCCTTGGCGCGGGTCAGCGCCATGGCCAGCGCGGTCAGCCGGGCCTGCGCGCCGTCGTGCAGGTCGCGTTCGATACGGCGCAGGGTGGCCGCGGAGTCCCGCACGGCCAGGGCGCGGGTCTCCTCCAGATCGTGCACCCGTTCGGCGAGGCCCTCGTTGGGCGGTGCGGCCAGCAGTATGCGGGCCAGCAGCCGTACCAGCGACGTCAGTTGGCGCCCCGCCCACCCCGCCACCACCAGCAGCACCAGCCCGGTGGCGGCGACGGCCAGGACCCGGGGCCCGCTGTCGAGCGGGAGCGTGCCGGTGAGTTCGAGGCCGCGGTGCCCGTTCTGCCGCACGGCGCGGAACCACACCGGGTAGGCCAGCAGCGCCAGCCCGTACAGCCGCAGCGGCAGTTGGACGGCGAAGAGGAGTACGCCGAGGGGTGCGCTGATCACGGCGTACGCGGCAGCCCGCCACGCCGCGGAGTCGTTCGCCGCGCGCAGGGGATGTGGGCGTGGCGGCGCCGGTACGTGCTCGCCGAGCAGCCCGCGCAGCGGCACCCGGTGCAGGGCGGTCAGCCCGCGGACCCCCGCCAGCACCAGGGAGAGGGCCGACATTCCTGCACGGGTCACGCACAGGACAGCGCCCACGGCGAGCAGGACGAGGGCCGGGGCACCCAGCAGGGCGGGGATCAGGCCGGCTGCGGCGTACGCGACTGCCCGGCGTGCTGCGCGGGTTGCGGGAAGGCCGAGATGATCGAGGGCTGCTGCGACAGTCACTGGGCGCGTCCGGTCGGGGTTGCGGCGGGAAGGCTGGAAGGCAGGCGGGAGTCGGGGAGTCGGGACTGGGGAAGGCGGGAAGCTTTCACGTTCTCACCCCGGCGCCCGCCGCAGATGGCCCGGCAAGGGAGCCAGGGTGGCGGCCAGGGCAAGGGCGAGCGCTCCCGCGCCGATGCCCGCCCACGTCGTCAGCGGCAGCGCTGACAGCGGAGCCCCCGCGGCGTCGCCCAGCGGCAGCGTCACCGCGAGGGCGACGGCGGCACCCGCGCCGAAGCCGGCGGCGGTGACGGTGGCCGCCTCCACCACGAGCATCCGCAGCACCTGCCCCGCACCGGCGCCGACCGCCCGCAACAGCGCGACCTCGCGGCGGCGTTCAGCGCTGAGCAGCACCAGGGTGTTGGCGGCGGCGAACGCGGCGAAGGTGGCGTAGAGGACCGTCGCGAACAGGTCCACCCACGAGGGCTCGTCGACCACCGCCAGCGCGGCCAGCTTGACCAGCGTGAACGCCACCACCAGCGCGACCGGCGTGATGGCCGACGACAGCCGCCGGGAAGCAGCGCGGGCCTGCGCGAACGCCAGCTCGGCGGCAGCCCCGCCGCCCAGCGCACGCGGCGCCGTCAGCAGCCGCACCGGCACGGCCAGCAGCCGGACGGCCGCCCGCCCGATCGCGGGCCCGGCGAAACCGACCCCCACCAGATGGGCGAGCAGCACCAGCGGCAGATGCTCCCCCACGTCCTCGCGCGGCCCCGCGGCGGCGACCGCCGTCAGCACGGCGGCGCCCAACAGCGCGAGGACGGCGCCGATACCGCGGACCACCCCGGTGAGCGTGACCCCCCGGCGGGCGCCCGCCGCGTCGCCGAGCGCGTCCAGCGGGCGGGCCCGCGCTGCGCGGTGCGCGGCCAGCACACCGCCGAGCTGCGAGGTGACGACCAGCACACCCGCCGCCGCGAGCGCGGGCGGCCAGCCGACGGTGAGGGGGACGCCGGGCGGCAGCAGCCCGTGCGCGGCCATCCCGTCCCGCCACGCGTACGCCAGTACGCAGCCGAGCCCGTACCCGGCCGGCAGCGCGGGCAGCGCCGTGCACAGTGCCTCGGTGGCGACCGTACGGCGAATCTGCCACGGCAGCGCCCCCACAGCGCGCAGCACCGCGTTCTCCCGCGCCCGCGCGGCGACGGTCAGCGCCATGACCTGGGCGATGACGAAGACCGACAGATAGCAGGTCACCACGGTGAAGCCCGCCCCCATGGCGCTCACCGCCTCCCGCGCCTCCCCTTCCGGGATTCCGGCGGCGGTGCGCAGCATGGCGACCGAGGCGGTGACGACGGTCGCGGACAGTACGAGGACCGAGAACACCCCGGCGAAGGCGCTGGGCCGCGCCCGTACGGAGGCCCTGGCGAGTCCGGTGGTCATACGGCCACCTCGGTTCCCGTCCTGGTGAGGGTCCGCATCCGCCGGGCGATATCGGTGACGGCACCGGCCCGGGCGCTCCTCGCCTCCTCCGCAGTGCCTCTGTACTCGTCCACCAGCAGTCCGTTCGCCAGGAACAGCACCCGGTCGGCGTGGGCGGCCGCCGCCGGGTCGTGGGTGACCATCAGCACCGTGGCGCCCAGCTCGTCCACCGACTGCCGCAGCAGCGCCAGCACTTCCTCGGCGGTCGCCGGGTCGAGCGCGCCGGTGGGCTCGTCCGCGCAGATCACCTCCGGCTCGGTGACCAGCGCACGCGCGAGGGCGACGCGCTGCTGCTGGCCCCCTGACAGCTCGGCCGGACGGCGATGGGCGCGGTGCGCGAGGCCGACGCGGGCCAGCGCCTCCCGGGCGGAGTCGCGGGCCCGGCGGGTGGCGCCGCCCGCGAGACGCAGCGGCAGCGCCACGTTCTGCTCCGCGGTCAGCGCGGGCAACAGGTTGAAGGACTGGAAGACGAAACCGACCCGCTCCCGGCGCAGCCGCGTGAGGGCACGGCGGCCCATCCGCGTCAGCTCCTTCTCGGCGATCCGCACGCTGCCCGCGGTCGGCCGGTCCAGACCGACCGCGCACTGCAACAGCGTGCTCTTGCCGGACCCCGAAGGGCCCATCACCGCCGTGAAACTCCCCCGTGCCAGCGCCACATCGACCCCGCGCAGCGCCTGCACGGCGCCCCTACGGTGCCCATAGCGCCGCGTCACCCCCTCCAAGACCAGTGCTCCCCCGTGCCGTTCCTTCTCCGCGTTCACCATGCCGTCAACGCTACGAAGGTGCAGGTCAGGCACGCGATGGAGCTGGCACCACAATGCGGGGTACGGATTTCCCGAACCCCGCGTGGGGGCTGCGCTTGCCCACCCTGCGCCCTGGGGGTACCCCCTGCTCAAAGAGCTTGGGGGAGCAGACTGCCCAAGCTTCGCGGGGCAACAAATAAGGGGCGCGGGGAACTGCGCGACCAGCCACAAACAACCCGCAGCCTGCAACGCAGAGCCAGGGGCACCCCCTGCCCAGCCGCCCTCACAACCACCCGTTCCGACGAAAAGCCCGGTACATACCCACACACACAACCGCAATAACAACAAGCGTCAGCGGATAACCAACCGGCCAGTGCAGCTCCGGCATATGCCGGAAGTTCATCCCATAGATCCCGCACACCATCGTGGGAACGGCAACAATGGCAACCCAGGCACTGATCTTCCGCATGCCCTCGTTCTGCGCGGTGGAGACCTGCGCCAGATGCGCCTGGAGAATCGAATCCAGCAGCGCGTCGAACGACGCGATCTGCTCGGTGACCCGGGCGAGATGGTCGGCGACGTCCCGGAAGTACTTGCGTATCTCGGGGTCGATGAGCCGGTTGGGGCGATCGGACAGCAGCTCCAGCGGACGCCCCAACGGCAAGGTGGCACGCTTGAGTTCGAGCAGCTCCCGTTTGAGCTGGTAGACCCGCGCCGTGCCGGAGCCGCCACCGCCGCCGCTCCCCCCGAAAGGCGCCTCGGAGGCGAAGACATCGCTCTCCAGGTCGTCGATATCGGTCTGCACCTCGTCCGCGACCAGCAGATAGTCGTCGACGACCCGGTCCGCGATCGCGTGCAGCACGGCCGCAGGCCCCTGTGCCAGCCGCTCCGGCTCGGCCTCCAGCGTCTCGCGCAGCGGACCGAGGGAGCCGTGTCGGCCGTGCCGTACGGTGATCACGAAGTCGGCGCCGGTGAAGACGATGATCTCGCCGGTGTCCACCACCTCGCTGGTGGCGGTCAGCTTCTCGTGCTCCGCGTAGCTGACCGTCTTGAAGACGGCGAACATCATCTCGCTGCCGAACCACTCGGCCTTCGGCCGCTGGTGCGGCTCCAGGGCGTTCTCCACGGCGAGCGGGTGCAGCCCGAACAGTTCGGTGATGCCCTCGAACTCGGCCTCCGTCGGCTCGTGCAGCCCGATCCAGACGAAGCCGCCCTCCTCACGCCTGCTGCCCCCGTTGCGTACGCAGGCCAGCGCCTCGGCGACACCGCACTCGGCCATCAGCCGGGTGCCCTCACGGTCGTAGGCGACGCAGCTCACCACGGAGGTGCCCAGCGGGGAGCGTGCCGGATGCGAGAGGTCCACCACCGGCCGCGGCGCGCGTGGCCGCACCACTCTGCGCAGGCTGCGCACCACCGGCACCGTGGGCATGGGGGCTCCTCAGGCTCCTCGTCGTTCCAAGGTCTCCCCAAACTGTGCCCGGATTCCTCCATCGAATGCGCGCCCCCACGCGGCCGCCGACCCCGTTGCGGACTGCGGACTCAGCCCACGAACACGCAGAAGGGGTGGCCCGCCGGGTCGAGCAGCACCCGGACGTCGTCCTGCGGCTGCTCGGGCGCGAGCCGGGCCCCCGCTGCGACGGCCTCCGCCACCGCCGCCGCGAGGTCCGGCACCCGCAGATCCAGGTGCAGCATCTTCTGCTGACCGCCGGCAGTTTCGGGCCAGACCGGCGGCACGTAACCCTCCTCCGCCTGGAAGGCCAGCCCCGCGCCGCCACCCGGGTCCCGCATCAGCACCCATCCCGGCTCACGTGCCGCGACCGGCCAGCCGAGCAGGGTGCCGTAGAAGTCCGCCATGATCTCGGCGTCGTGGCAGTCGACCACGACCGTACGCAGTGTGAACGGCATGCCGCTCAGTCTTCCCCGGCCCGGACGACATGGCTTCCCCGGCCCGGCGACGTGGGGAGCTACGGGATCAGGACGACCTTCCCCGTCGTCTCGCGCTGTTCGAGGGCCTTGTGGGCCCCAGCTGCCTCGGCGAGAGGGAAGGGGTGGGTGGTGTGGGTGAACTCCCCGGCGGCGGTGCGGGCCAGCGCTTCCGCGCGGTACGCGGGGATGCGCTCGGGGTGGGCGAGCAGCGCGCGGAGGGCGTCGATATGGGTGAGCCCGCGGGCCGCGAGCTCGTCGGCGGAGGGGGTGAACTCGGCGCCGGAGATGGCGCCGTACGTCACGAAGCGGCCGCCCCCGCCGAGCAGCCCGAAGGCGGTACGGGCCTTCTCGCCGCCGACCCCGTCCAGTACGGCGGTGAGGCTGCGGCCACCGGCGGGCCCGGCCAGCCAGTCGGCGACCGTCCGCTGCCAGTCGGGCAGGTTGTAGTCGACGGCCAGATCGGTGCCCAGCGCACGGACGGCCGCCGCCTTCGCGGGGCCACCGGCAGCGCCGATCACCACGGCACCCAGCGCGTGGAAGTGCTGCACCAGGAGCCGCCCCATGCCGCCGGCTGCCGAGTTGACCAGCACCACGTCCTGCGGCCCCCACTCGGCCTGGGCGAGCACGCCGACCGTCGTTGCACCGGTCACCAGGGCCGCGACGGCGGCCTCGTGGCCGAGCGCCGCGGGGCGCTCCAGCAGTTCTGCGACGTCCGCGACGGCGAGCTCGGCGTAGCCGCCGGGTGCACCGCTCGCGGTCACCACGTCGCGGCCCAGCCAGGCCCGGTCGACGTCGGGGCCGACCGCGTCCACAGTGCCGGAGACCTCGCCGCCGAAGACGGCGGGCAGTTCGGGCAGCGGCGGGACCAGGCCCTCGCTCACTCCGGCCCGCAGGACGGTCTCGATGGCGTGCACCCCGGCGGCGCGGACGGAGATCCTGACCTGGCCAGGTCCTGGTTCGGGGTCGGGCAGCGTCTCGTAGCGGAGATTCTCGGCGGGGCCGAAGGTGTGCAGGACGACGGCGTGCATGGTGGTGCCTTCCGGCTCGGGGCTCTCGCTGGCTGCGAGAACCCCACCCTCCAACTTGAACTTCACTTCAAGTCAATACGCCGCTTCCACCCGCCCATCGCGCCCTTCACCGGCTTCACGGTGTCAGCTCGCGGGCCCGTTCCTGGGTGAGGTAGGCGTCGGTGGCCTCCATGTCCTGGAGGGTGGCGGGGCGGCGGGAGAGGAAGCCGGTGCGCAGGAAGTCGTCGCCGGTCAGCGCGTTGAGGTTCCAGTTCGCCACGGTGCGGGCCTTGGCGGTGAAGGTGGGCAGCGCCATCAGGTGGTAGCCGCGCGCGATGACCTGCGCGGGGAACCCGGAGAACTCGTACCCCAGCGGGCGGGCCACCGCGTCCGTGCCGCCCAGGTCCACCACCAGGCCGAGGTCCTTGTGCCGGTAGGGCGTCATGGGCTCGCCGCGCAGTGCGGCGACCAGATTGCGGGCCATGTGCCTGCCCTGACGGCTCGCGTGCTGCGCCGTGGGCGGGCACACCGCACCGCCGACCTTCGTCAGATCGGGTACGGCCGCCGCGTCACCCAGCGCGTACACGCCGGGGTGGCCCGGCACCGTGAAGTCGGCGTTGACCACCAGTCGGCCCTTGATCGTCTCCGCGTCCAGGGTGCCGATCAGCGGGCTGGCCGCGACGCCCGCCGCCCAGATCAGGGTGCGGGAGGGCAGCACCCGGTTGTCGGTCAGGGTGATCCGCCGCTCCTCGGCCTTGGCGACGGAGACGCCCAGCGAGACATCGGTACCGCGCTCGCGCAGAATCTGCTGGGCACGCCGCCCGAGCTTGGTGCCGAGCTCGGGCATCAGTTTGGGCGCGATGTCCAGCAGATGCCACTTGATCAGGTCGGGGTCGAGCCGCGGATAGCGCTTGGCGGCGGAGTTGGTCAGCCGCTGGAGGCAGGCGACGGTCTCGGTGCCCGCGTAGCCGCCGCCGACCACGACGAACTGCAGCCGCTCCTTGCGCTCCTGCTCATTGGTGCTGGCAGCCGCCAGATCGAGCTGGGCGATGACGTGATCGCGTACGTACGCGGCCTCGGCGAGGGTCTTCATTCCGCGCGCCTGCTCGTTGAGACCGGGGATGTCGAAGCTGCGGGTGACGCTGCCGGGGGTGAGGATCAGCCGGTCGTAGCGCTGGTGGACGGTCTCGCCGCTGATGAGCCGGACGATGCACGTCCGGTCGTGCGGGTCGATCCCGATCACCATGCCGGGCACGATGGAGGTCCTGTGCAGCAGTCTGCGCAGCGGCGGCGCGACCGACTGCGGGGTGAGCACGCCGGCCGCGACCTGGGGGAGCAGCGGGAGGTAGAGCTGGTAGCTGGCGGGGGTGACGAGGCTGATCTCCGCCTCTTCGGGCCGCAGCCCACGCTCCAGCCCACGTGCGCACTCGACTCCGGCGAAGCCGCCGCCGACGATCAGGATTCTGGTTCGCTCCATGGCTGCACCCGCAACGGTTCGAGTCTTTCGTCCCCTTTGCACTCCTTGCCGTCTTTAACCCTGGCATGCGGGTGCGCACCCCGCCACCGCGCGCCCCAAAAGGGCGCGGGGAACTGCTCCCCCAAGCTCTTCGAGCAGGGGGTGCCCCCAGCAACCACGAACGCACGCACAGCCCGCGACGCGCCCCCAGGAGCACCCCCAATCGGCAATCGGCCTTACCGCCCCACGCCGGACCCGTCCTGCGGCCACACGGCCACCACCGCCGGACGGACATACGTACCCGGCCCATCCGGCCACGTGGACGCGGGCTTCTCCACCGAGGCCCCGTCCACCTCCCCGGGATGCTGCACAGAGACCAGCACCCTCCGCTCCTGCACCAGCGGACCGCAGGTCTCCGCCCCGGTCGGCACGGTCAGGAACTGCCGCACCTCCCCGCGCCGCGCCCCGGCCGTGGCGACGCCGAACAGCCCGTCGTGCGAGCCGAGCTCATTGCCGTCCGTGGCGATCCACAGGTTGCCGTACGCGTCGAAGGTGACGTTGTCCGGGCAGGAGATCGGGCTGACCTGGTCCTTGGGGAAGCCGCCGAAGTAGGTGCCCGGGTCGTCCGGGTCGCCGCAGACCAGGAAGAGCCGCCAGGAGAAGGCCCGCGCGGTGGGGTCGTTGCCGCGCTCGGTGAACTCCAGCACCTGCCCGTGCTTGTTGGCGTTGCGCGGGTTGGCCTCGTCGGGCCCGGCCTTGCCGTCCTTGCCGCGGTCGGTGTTGTTGGTCAGCGCCACATACACCTGGCCGGTGCGCGGGCTGGGCTCGATGTCCTCGGGGCGGTCCATCTTGGTGGCACCGGCCTTGTCGGCGGCCAGCCGCGTGAAGACGTACACCTCCTCGGCCGTCATGCCCTCCACGAACGACCGGTCGCCACTGGCCAGCGGAATCCACCTGCCGGTGCCGTCGAACTCGCCGTCCTCGGGCAGCGTCCCCTTGCCGTCGATCTCGTCGGCCGGGCTGTCGCCGGTCAGCTTGGCGACGTACAGCGTCCCCTCGTCCAGCAGCGACATGTTGTGCCGCCGGTCCTCGGCGCCGGTGCCCCGCCGCATCGTCTTCTTGGAGACGAACTTGTAGAAGTAGTCGAAGCGCTCGTCGTCGCCCATGTAGACGACCGCGTGCCCGTCCCTGGACAGCCGCGGCTGGGCCGCCTCGTGCTTGAAGCGGCCGAGCGAGGTGTGTTTGCGGGGCGTGGAGCCGGGGTCGTACGGGTCCAGCTCGACCACCCAGCCGAAGCGGTGCACCTCGTTCGGCTCCTTGGCCAGGTCGAACCGCTCGTCGAACTCCTCCCAGCGCCGCTCACTGGCCCCGCCGGTGACGCCGTACCGCTTGAGGCTGGCGGCACGCTCGGGGTCGGTGACCTTCTCCGCGTTGGCGAAGTACTGGTTGAAGTTCTCCTCGCCGGAGAGCACCGTGCCCCAGGGCGTGGTGCCGCCCGAGCAGTTGTTCAGCGTGCCCAGCACCCGGCGCCCGCTCGGGTCGGCCTTGGTGCGCAGCAGCGCGCTGCCCGCGGCGGGACCCGTCACCTCGAACGGCGTCGTCGCGGTGATCCGGCGGTTGAGCGGGTGGCGGGGCACGGCGTGCAGCGCGCCCGTACGCTTCTCGCCGGCCGCGGCGACGACGGACAGGCCGTGCGCCGCCCAGGCGATCTCCACCTGCTCGCGGGTGGGCTTCTCCGGGTCGTACCCGGCGAACATCAGCTCCTCGTCGGTGTATTCATGGTTGGCCACCAGGAGCTGGTCGGCGCCGTGGCCGCGCTGCCGGGAGGAGAGGGGCAGCAGCGTGAGGAAGTCGTTGTTGTAGCCGAACTGCCCGGCCTGCGCCTTGGCGCTCTGCCGCTTCGGGTCGAAGTCCGGCGCTCCGCGCAGGATCGGCTCGCCCCAGCGGATGACGATGTTCTGCCCGTAGCCCTCGGGAACGGTCACCTTGTCCGCGGTGTTCGGCGCGACGGGCTCGAACCGCAGCCCCTTGGCCGCCCGGCCGCCCGCCTTGGCGCCCTTCGCTGCCGGTACGGCGGCTGCCGCGGTGCCGGCGCCGGGGCCGAGCCCGGCCGTACCGGTGCCCACGGCTGCGGCGGCGACTCCGACGACGGCACCGGCGCGCAGCACCGACCGCCGCGAGAGCGCCCGCGCGATGACGTCGCCTGCGTACTCGTTGGAGCTGGTGTTGGGCACCTCGTGGAAGCAGGCGTCACCGCAGCGGTAGCGGCAGGTCATCGCTGATCTTCCCGCGGGGTGCGAAGATTTTCCCGCGGGGTGCGAAGTGAGCAGCGGCAGCGGCTTTCGCATCGTCGTTCCTCCGGTCTTGTACGGCGTACGCCGCGGTGACGTTATGTGCGCGGGTACGCGGAGGAACGACCTCGGGGTGAATCACGGGTGAACACGTCGCCCGGCGAGGGGGCGCGACCGCTCGGGACGCGGCTACTCGGGGCGCGGCTACTCCAGGCGCGGCTACTCGTCGAACGCGATCCGCATGGCCTCCGCGTGGGCGATCGTCTCGCCGATCCACTCCGGGGCGAGCGAGGTCTTCGCGTAGTCACGGGCACAGGGCAGACAGGCGTACGCGCTGCCGCCGGGCCCCGAGCCCGTCTCGATGATCGCGATCAGGGCGCGGTGCCGCACCGGCAGATCGCAACGGCAACACGTGCCGGGGTTGGGTCCCTCGGACTGCACGCCGCCACCTCCTTCGCCGTCACTGTCGTCGCTCGACCGCCACATTGCACCCGACGCGCCCGGCACATCACCGTGCGTCGCCCCCTCGGCGGGGCGGCGTCGCCGCGGTCGGCGTCCCCGTCACGGGGCCAACGCTTCGCCCAGGCCGCATCGTGCCCGGTTCGGGCCCATAATTGAGCGCTCGTCGCCGTCCGCGTGCAGCTATGTAGCCGAACGATGACCGTTGTTCTTCCCCTGCGACGGCTTCCACCAGGAGTGACCGCCCGCTCGGCACCTTGACGCTCCGTGTCCGGCACGGGAGAGGTGCCCCCGCGGAACCGGCAGGCAAGACAGGCGCGGAAAACGGGCGCGGAAAACCGGCGGGAAAAGCGATGGCACACGGCCGATAGGATTCGGGTATGGCGGCCACTGGATCAGAGCAGGCGGGCACCGGGGCGTACTACGTCTCGACCCCCATTTACTACGTGAACGACGCTCCCCACCTGGGCCACGCCTATACGACCGTCGCAGGCGACGTGCTCACCCGCTGGCACCGTCAGCGCGGCGAGAAGGTGTGGTACCTCACCGGCACGGACGAGCACGGTCAGAAGATCATGCGCACCGCCGAGGCCAACGGGGTCAGTCCGGGCGAGTGGTGCGACAAGCTCGTCGAGGAGTCGTGGAAGCCGCTCTGGAAGCACCTGCGGATCGCGAACGACGACTTCATCCGCACCACGGAGAAGCGGCACACCGACCGCGTCCAGGAATTCGTCCAGGATCTGTACGACCGCGGTGAGATCTATCAGGGCGGCTACGAGGGCCCGTACTGCGTGCCCTGTGAGGAGTACAAGACCTTCGGCGAACTCCTCGACGGAGAGGGAGAGTTCGCCGGGCAGAAGCTGTGCCCCATCCACAAGAAGCCCGTGGAGATGCTCCAGGAGGAGAACTACTTCTTCAAGCTCTCCGCGTACGGCGAGAAGCTGCTGGCCCACTACGAGGTGCACCCCGAGTTCATCCAGCCGGAGTCGGCGCGCAACGAGGTCATGCAGTTCGTCCGGCAGGGCCTGGAGGACCTGTCGATCTCCCGCTCCACCTTCGACTGGGGCATCAAGATCCCGTGGGACGACAAGCACGTCATCTACGTATGGGTCGACGCGCTCCTCAACTACGCCACCGCCGTCGGCTACGGCGCGGACCCGGAGAAGTTCGAGGAGACTTTCCCCGCCGATGTGCACCTCGTGGGGAAGGACATCCTCCGCTTCCATGCGGTGATCTGGCCCGCGATGCTGATGGCCAACGGGCTGCCGCTGCCCAAGCGGGTGGTCGCCAACGGCTGGCTGATGGTCGGCGGCGAGAAGATGTCCAAGTCCAACCTGACGGGCATCTCGCCGCACGAGCTGACGGACCACTTCGGAGTGGACGCCTACCGCTGGTACTTCCTGCGGGCCATCGCCTTCGGCCAGGACGGCTCCTTCTCCTGGGAGGACTTCTCGGCCCGCTACACCAGCGAGCTCGCCAACGACTACGGCAACCTGGCCTCGCGGGTCGCCGCCATGGTCGGCAAGTACTTCGACGGCGCCCTCCCGGAGTCCCTGGCGCACGGCGAGGCCGAGCAGGCCATCGCGGACGGCCTGGCCACGGCGGTGCGTGAGGCGGACGAGCGGATCGGCGAACAGCTCGACTTCGCGGGCGGTATCGCCGCGATCTTCGACTTCATCAAGCAGGTGAACGGCTACCTCACCGAGCAGGCGCCGTGGAAGGTGGCCAAGGACGAGTCGGCCGAGGCGCAGGCCCGCCTCGCCACCATCCTCTACACCGCCGCCGAGGCCCTCCGCGCCTGCGCGGTGCTCCTCAACCCGGTGATGCCCGACTCCAGCGCCAAGCTGTGGGACTCCCTCGGTGCCGAACCGGCCCTCGGCCCCCTGGCCGAACAGCGCATCGCCGACGCCGGCACCTGGGGCAAACTCCCCGCCGGCACGACGGTCACCAAGGGCGCGGCGCTCTTCCCGCGGCTGGAGGAGACGAAGTAGGAGCGGCATCTGGCTGAGCCCGCCCCCGGCGGGGGCCGGCTCAGCGACCCGGGTACGGGTGCCAGCCGGTGGTCGGAACGCTGAAGCCCAGCGGCTCCGGGAGCACCAGCGGCTGGCCGAAGATGCCCTTCCCGGTCTCCACGTAGCACCGGCCGTCCAGCTCCAGAACGTGCCACGTGGCGTCATTGGGATCGACGATCACGTAAACGGGAACTCCCACCGCCGCGTAACGCTCCCGCTTGTCCTCGTAGTCACGCTTGATCGCTGTCCGGGTGGTGGAGACCGTCTCGATCACGGCGAGCACGATCTGCGCGGGCCAGTCAGGCTCCACGTCGTCGGCGGGCCGGTCCTCGCTCCGGATGACAGCAGCGTCGGCCCGTGGACGGTAGTCGTCCGCAACCAGCAGCCCGCGCTCCGACCAGGCCTCGAAGGGCTCCGGGGTGTGGCGGACGAAGGTGCGGCCTGGGAGGTCGTGAAGATGTCCGGGATTCGCCTGCATGACGAGCTCCCCGTCCAGCAGCTCCACATGCAGGCCGTCCGGCACCTCGAGCTCGTGCCACACGCTCAGGAGCGAGTTGGTCCGCGTCATGATCGTTCGCCTCCACTCGGCGGCCGGGCGGGCTGCGTATGCCTTCACAGTATCGGGCATGCCATGGGCCCGGGTCCTGCTCAAGAACCCGGGCCCATGGCGTTGCCGAAAAGCGTGCGCCGCGCGCTACTGCGCCGGCTTCACCTGCGGAGGCTTGCGCACCGAGAGGTGGAGCTCGCGCAGCCGCGCCTCGTCGACCTCGCTGGGGGCGCCCATCATCAGGTCGAGGGCGTTGTTGTTGAGGGGGAAGGCGATGGTCTCGCGGATGTTGGGCTCGTCCGCGAGGAGCATCACGATGCGGTCGATGCCGGGTGCGATGCCACCGTGCGGCGGGGCGCCGAAGCGGAAGGCGCGCAGCATGCCGCCGAACTCGCGCTCGACGTCGTCCTTCGAGTAGCCCGCGATGCCGAACGCCTCGAACATGATCTCCGGCTCGTGGTTCCGGATCGCGCCGGAGGACAGCTCGACGCCGTTGCAGACGATGTCGTACTGCCAGGCCAGCACATCCAGCGGGTCCTTGGTGCGGAGCGCTTCCAGACCGCCCTGCGGCATGGAGAAGGGGTTGTGGGAGAACTCGATCTTGCCGGTCTCCTCGTCCTTCTCGAACATCGGGAAGTCCACGATCCAGCAGAACCGGAAGACGTTCTCCTCGAAGTGCCCGGCGCGCTTGGCCGCCTCGACCCGGACCGCGCCCATGATCTTGGAGACCTCGTCGAACTCCCCGGCACCGAAGAACACCGCGTGGCCGGGGACCAGGCCGAGGGCCTCGGTCAGCGCCTTGACGTTCTCCTCGGTGAGGAACTTGGCGATGGGGCCGGAGAGGGACCCGTCCTCGGCGACCCGCACCCAGGCCAGGCCCTTGGCGCCCTGCTCGACGGCGAAGTCGCCCAGCGAGTCGAAGAACTTGCGCGGCTGCGAGGCGGTGTCGGGCACCGGCAGCGCACGGACGTGCTTGTCGGCGAACGCCTTGAAGCCGGAGCCGGTGAAGATGTCGGAGACGTCGGTCAGTTCCAGCCGCGCACGCAGATCCGGCTTGTCCGAGCCGTACTTGACCATCGCCTCGCGGAACGGGATGCGCGGGAACGGCGAGGTGACCTCGCGGCCCTCGCCCAGCTCCTGGAACAGCTCGGTCATCACCGTCTCGATGACGCCGAAGACGTCCTCCTGCTCGACGAAGCTCATCTCCATGTCGAGCTGGTAGAACTCGCCCGGCGAGCGGTCGGCGCGGGCGTCCTCGTCGCGGAAGCAGGGCGCGATCTGGAAGTAGCGGTCGAACCCGGCGATCATCAGCAGCTGCTTGAACTGCTGCGGCGCCTGCGGCAGCGCGTAGAACTTGCCGGCGTGCAGCCGGGAGGGGACGAGGAAGTCGCGGGCGCCCTCGGGGGAGGTGGCCGAGAGGATCGGCGTCGCCAGCTCGTTGAAGCCCTGGGCGACCATCTTCGCGCGGATCGCGGCGATGACCTTGCTGCGCAGCATCACGTTGCGGTGCATGCGCTCGCGGCGCAGGTCCAGGAAGCGGTACTCCAGGCGCCGCTCCTCGTTGACGCCGTCCTCGGCGTTGATGGTGAAGGGGATCTGCTCGGCGCCGCCCAGCACCTCGACCTGGGCGACCTCGACCTCGATCTCGCCGGTGGGCAGCTCGGGGTTGACGTTCTCCTCGCCGCGCGCGGTGACCTTGCCGTCGATACGGACGACGCTCTCCTTGGCCAGCGAGCTGAGCTGGTGGTTGATCTCGCTCGACTCGTCGCGCACCACCAGCTGGACGATGCCGTAGTGGTCGCGAAGATCGATGAAGAGGATGCCGCCCAGGTTCCGGCGATTGTGCAGCCAGCCGCTCAGCCGGACGTCAGTGCCGACGTCCGTGGCGCGAAGCTCGCCGCAGGTGTGGGACCGGTACCGATGCATCATTCATCCAAGTCGTTCGGCTCAAGGGTCACAGTGGAATCCCCCTCAGACTACCGCCCTGGGCTACCCTGCTTCGCCCCCGTTTCCGCAACCCCACGAACTCTGCATAAAGTGGTGCAATGCGCACCGATGACGCCCTGGCAACCCTGGGCGCCGGGCTCTGGACCTGGGACAACGCCACAGGTCTGGTGACGCTGGACGCCCGCGCCGCCCGCCTCATCGGGGTCGCCGTCGAGCCCTCGGACACCCACACGGACACCCACATCACGCTCTCCGGCAGCGCGGTCCGCTCCCGGCTGCACGCCGTCGACTACGTGGGCTTCCAGGGCATCGCCACCCTGGCCCTCGCCGAGGACACCACGGCCGAGGGGCTGCTGCGGGTGGTGGACACGAACGGCCGGGTGGAGCGCACCGTACGCGTCGTCGTACGCCCCGTACCCGCCGTCCCCGGAACCCCTTCGGCGCCCGAGGCGGCGGCCGCGCGGGGCGTGGCCGCACCCGAGTACGCCTCCGCCCTCACCGGGCTGCTCTACGAGGTGCCCGAAACCGAGCCGGGGTCCGCCGCTCCGCGCCGGGAGGCGGAACCCGCGGAGCCCGCCGGGCGGGCTGCCCCTGCGGCGCCCTCCGCACCGGCCGCACCCGCCGCACCCCCCGCCCGCGGCGCGACGGACGAGTGGGACTGGCGGCGCAACCGCGAAGCCTTTCTGCTGGACACCGGCCGGGCGCTGGCCGAGGCGTACAGCACGGCGGACGTGCTGCGCGTCGCCTCGTCGCTGGCCATGCCGGGCTTCTCCCCCGAGGCGCTGGCCGTCTTCGTGGTCAGCGGCAACCAGCTCACCGTCTACGGCGCCTCCCCCGGTGCCCCTGCGAGGCCCGGCCACCCCTACGTGCCCGGCGGCGGCTACGGGCCGCGCGGCAGCGGCTCCCGGCTGCGCCTGGCGGACCAGGACCCGGCGGCCGAGGCGGTGCGCACCGGCCGGGCGCTGTATCTGCGCGGCCCGGAGGAGTACGCGGAACGCTTCCCCGTCGCACGCCCCGCCGAGACCCAGCCCGGTCACGCCGCGTGGGCGTTCCTGCCGCTGACCGTCTCCGGGCGCACCTTCGGGGCGTGGATGGCGGCCTTCGCGCGGCCCATGGCCTTCACCCCGGACGAGCGCGCCGTGCTGACGACGGTGGCCCGGATGCTGGCCCAGTCGCTCTCCCGGGCCATGCTGAACGAGTCGGAACGCGAGCTGTCGGCCCGGCTCCAGCGGGTGATGCGGCCCGCGCACAGCCCGGCCGTCCCGGGCATGGACCTGGCGGCCCGGTACGTACCGACCGACGGCGGTCTGCAGATCGGCGGCGACTGGTACGACGTCATCCCGCTGCCCTCCGGCCGTACCGCACTGGTCATCGGCGACGTCCAGGGCCACGACGTCCGCGCGGCGAGCATCATGGGCCAGCTGCGGGTTGCGGTGCGCGCCTACGCCTCAGAGGGTCACCACCCGGACGCGGTGCTCTCCCGCGCCTCCCGCTTCCTGCACGGGATGAGCGCGGGCGAACGCGTCAACGCGCCCCCGCCCACCGCACCGGCCGTGGAGACCCCCGGTCTCGTAACCCCGGGCGGCGCCGTCGGCGAGGATCCCGACCACCCCGAACCGCGCTTCGCCACCTGCCTCTACGCGGAGGTGGACCCGGAGACCGGCATCCTGGACGTGGCACGCGCCGGGCACCCGGACCCGGCGGTGCAGCTGCCGGACGGCCCCCTGCTGGTCCGCGCCACCGCCGGCGGCCTCCCGCTGGGCATCGAAGCCGACGCCGACTACCCCGTCACCCGGCTGGTGCTGGAGCCCGGCGAGCGGCTGCTGATGTGCACCGACGGGCTGATCGAGCGGGGCGGGCACGATCTGGAGACCGGGTGGGCGCGGATCAGCGCGGTGGTCGAGGGCCTGACCGAACGGGCCGGGACGCAGGCCGCAGGCGCACCCGTGTGGGCAACCGGGGGCGGGGGACCGGCGCTGGAACAGCTGGCCGACGCGCTCGTACAGGCGGTACAGGACGACCGCACCGCTGCGGCCGGCATCACGGCGGGCCCGCTCGCCGACCGGCGCGAGGACGACATCGCCCTGCTGCTGCTCGCCCGGACCCCCGCCGGGGCCGAGGCGCCCGAGGCGGGCGTCCCCGTCGCCATCCGGCGCACTGTGCTGACCGTGGCGCAGGCCCAGCCGGACCGGATCGCCGCCGCCCGCCACCAGCTCCACGACCTGCTGCACGACTGGTCCGACCCCGATCAGGTGGACGGGGCCGTGCTGATGCTCTCGGAGATGCTGACGAACGTGCTGGTGCACACGGACGGGGACGCGGTCCTCGTCGCGGAGATCACCTCGCGCCGCGAGGGCGAGCGGCGCACGCTGCGGGTCAACGTCTCGGACTCCAGCGACGAGCTGCCGCACCGCCGCAGCCCCGGCGAACTCGCCTCCTCCGGGCGCGGGTTGATGCTGCTGGGCATGCTCGCCGACCGGTGGGGCGTGGACCCGCGCGGCGAGGGCAAGTGCATCTGGTTCGAGGTCCACGAACAGGAACCCCGCGAGAGCCCCGCCCCCACGATGGAACCCTCCCTGGCCCAATGGGAGCCCCTCGACACCTGAGTGCCCGGCAATGGGGGGCTGCGCTTGCCCACCCTGCGCCCTGGGGGTACCCCCTGCTCGAAGAGCTTGGGGGAGCAGACTGCCCAAGCTTCGCGGGTCCTTCCGCCAGCGGAGCGTCAGCCGTACATGCGGCGCATGGCGAAGTCGACCATCTCCTCGACCGCCTTGGCGTCGAAGACCACCCGGTGCTCGCCCTCCATGTCGAGCACGAAGCCGTATCCCGACGGCAGCAGGTCGAGGACCTCGGCGCCGGTGATCACGAAATACTTCGACTCCTTGCCCGCGTACGCGCGCAGCTCCTTGAGGGTGCTGAACATCGGGATGACGGGCTGCTGGGTGTTGTGCAGCGCGAGGAAGCCGGGGGTGTCCCCGCGCGGGCAGTACACCTTCGAGGTGGAGAAGATGCCCTGGAAGTCCTCGGAGCTCATCGAGCCCGTGGTGAAGGCCCGGATCGCCTCCTGGAGGGAAGGCGGCGACGGCTCGGGATACAGCGGCTGCTGCGGCCCCGGCTGCCCGTACGGCGGCGCCTGCTGCTGCGCTCCGTACGGAGGCGGCGGCGCCTGGTGACCCTGCTGACCGGGGTGCGGACCGTGCCCGGCGTGCTGATAGCCGTGCGCGCCGTGGCCGGGCCCGTGCTGCGGCCCATGGCCCTGTCCCGGTGGGGCACCGGTCTGGTCGTAGCCGTACATAGCAATAAAGAGTATCGAGTCACAGAAGGGCGGCGAGGGGTTGCTTCTTATTACCGACGGGTAGCATCATCTATGGGACTACCGACAAGTACGAGCGAGCCACTACGGAGCCGTCGCCATGGGGCATTACAAGTCGAATCTCCGCGACATCGAGTTCAACCTCTTCGAGGTGCTCGGGCGCGACACGGTGTACGGCACCGGACCGTTCGCGGAGATGGATGTCGAGACCGCCAAGAACGTGCTGTCCGAGATCGCGCGGCTGGCCGAGAACGAGCTGGCCGCCTCCTACGAGGACGGTGACCGCAATCCGCCGGTCTTCGACCCGGACACCAACACCGCGCCGGTGCCGGACGCCTTCAAGAAGAGCTACCAGGCGTACATGGACGCCGAGTGGTGGCGGCTGGGCATCCCGGAGGAGATCGGCGGCACGACCGCTCCGCGCTCGCTGCTGTGGGGCTTCGCCGAGACGATCCTGGGCTCCAACCCGGCCGTGTGGATGTACGCCTCGGGCCCGGCCTTCGCCGGGGTGCTGCACGAGGAGGGCACCGAGGAGCAGCGCAAGATCGCGCAGCTGATGGCCGAGAAGCAGTGGGGCTCCACCATGGTCCTCACCGAGCCGGACGCCGGCTCGGACGTGGGCGCGGGCCGCACCAAGGCCACCCAGCAGGAGGACGGCAGCTGGCACATCGAGGGCGTGAAGCGCTTCATCACCTCCGGTGAGCACGACATGTCCGAGAACATCGTGCACTTCGTCCTCGCCCGCCCCGAGGGCCACGGCCCGGGCACCAAGGGCCTGTCGCTGTTCATCGTCCCCAAGTACGACTTCGACTGGGAGACCGGCGAGCTGGGCGAGCGCAACGGCGTCTACGCCACCAACGTCGAGCACAAGATGGGCCTGAAGGTCTCCAACACCTGCGAGATGACCTTCGGCGCCAACACACCCGCCAAGGGCTGGCTGCTGGGCGAGAAGCACGACGGCATCCGCCAGATGTTCAAGATCATCGAGTTCGCCCGGATGATGGTCGGCACCAAGGCCATCGCCACCCTGTCCACCGGCTACCTCAACGCGCTGGAGTACGCCAAGGAGCGGGTGCAGGGCGCGGACCTGGCGCAGTTCACCGACAAGACCGCGCCGCGCGTCACCATCACCCACCACCCCGACGTGCGCCGCGCGCTGCTGACGCAGAAGGCGTACGCCGAGGGCATGCGCTCCCTCGTCCTCTACACCGCCGCCGTGCAGGACGAGATCATGCTCAAGGAGCACAGCGGCGAGGACGCCGACGCCGCGCGCCGCCTCAACGACCTGCTGCTGCCGATCGTGAAGGGCTACGGCTCCGAGAAGTCCTACGAGCAGCTGGCGCAGTCCCTGCAGACGCTGGGCGGCTCCGGCTACCTGCAGGAGTACCCGATCGAGCAGTACATCCGGGACGCCAAGATCGACACCCTCTACGAGGGCACCACCGCGATCCAGGGCCAGGACTTCTTCTTCCGCAAGGTCGTCCGCGACCAGGGCCAGGCGCTCACCGCACTCTCGGAGGAGATCAAGAAGTTCCTCGCCGAGGCGCAGGGCGGCGAAGAGCTGGCCGGCTCCCGCGACCAGCTCGCCAAGGCCGCCGCCGAGCTGGAGGCCATGGTCGGCACCATGCTCACCGACCTGGCCGCCACCGAGAAGGACGTCAAGTCCATCTACAAGGTGGGCCTGAACACGACCCGCTTCCTGATGGCAGCGGGCGATGTCGTCATCGGCTATCTGCTGCTGCGCGGCGCTGCCGTGGCCGCTGAGAAGCTGGCGGGTGCCTCCGCGAAGGATGTGCCCTTCTACCAGGGGAAGATCGCGGCGGCGAAGTTCTTCGCCGCGAACGTGCTGCCGCAGGTCGCCGTCCAGCGGGAGCTGGCCGACGACGTGGACCTTTCGGTGATGGAGCTGGACGAGAACGCGTTCTAGTTTGTCCGGCACCTATTGCGTACCCCGCATGGGGGCTGCGCTTGCCCACCCTGCGTCCCTTGCGCAGACTGCCCAAGCTTGCGGGTAGCAATGTCAGGGGCGCGGGGAACTGCGCGGCCAGCCAGAAGACACCCGCAGACCGCGACGGCGAGGCAGGGGCAGCCCCTCTCCGGCCGCCCAGGCGCCATCAAAGGCACCGTAAGGTAAGGCCATGAGCACTGGCACGCCGTTCGACCGTGGTCACACCGACGGTCTGATGTCCTTCCTCGCCGCGAGCCCGTCCCCCTACCACGCGGTGGCCAACGCGGCCGCGCGGCTGGAGAAGGCGGGCTTCCAGCAGGTGCGGGAGAGCGAGCCGTGGGACGCGGCGCCGGGCGGCAGGTTCGTGCTGCGGGGCGGGGCGCTCATCGCGTGGTACGTCCCCGAAAGCGCCACGCCCGCCACCCCGTTCCGGATCGTGGGCGCCCACACCGACTCGCCCAACCTGCGCGTCAAGCCCGTACCGGACACCGGCGCACACGGCTGGCGGCAGGTCGCCGTGGAGATCTACGGCGGTGCCCTCCTCAACACCTGGCTCGACCGCGATCTGGGCATCAGCGGCAGGCTGACGATGCGCGACGGCACCACCCACCTGGTGAACGTCGACCGCGCCGTGCTGCGCGTACCGCAGCTGGCCGTCCACCTCGACCGGCAGGTCAACGAGGGTCTGAAGCTGAACCGGCAGCGCCATATGACCCCGGTCTGGGGGCTCGGCGAGTCGCGCGAGGGGGATCTGCTGCGCTTCCTCGGCGAGGAGAGCGGGCTGCCCGCCGAGGAGATCACCGGCTGGGACCTGATGACGCACAGCGTGGAGGCGCCCTCGTATCTGGGGCGTGAGCGCGAACTGGTCGCGGGCCCGCGGATGGACAACCTGCTGTCGGTGCACGCGGGCGTGGCGGCGCTGACCGCGGTGGCGCAGCGCGGGAGCCAGCCCGGCACGATCCCGGTGCTGGCCGCGTTCGACCACGAGGAGAACGGCAGCCAGTCCGACACCGGCGCCGAGGGCCCGCTGCTGGGTTCGGTGCTGGAGCGCTCGGTCTTCGCCCGCGGCGGCTCCTACGAGGACCGGGCACGGGCCTGGGCCGGCACCGTCTGCCTCTCCTCGGACACCGGCCACGCCGTGCACCCCAACTACCCCGAGCGGCACGAGCCAGGCCACCACCCGCTGCCCAACGGCGGCCCGATCCTCAAGGTGAACGTCAACCAGCGCTACTCCACCGACGGCAGGGGCCGCGCCCTGTTCGCCGCGGCGTGCGAGAGGGCCGGCGTGCCCTGGCAGAGCTTCGTCTCCCACAACGACGTGCCCTGCGGCACCACCATCGGCCCCATCACCGCGGCCCGGCACGGGATCACCACCGTCGACATCGGTGTGGCGATTCTGTCCATGCACTCCGCGCGGGAGCTGTGCGGCGCCGACGACCCCTATCTGCTGGCCAACTGCCTCACGGCGTTCCTGGACGGGTGACGCGCGGACCGGCGCCTTTTGCCGATTACGCCCTGATTGCCGCCCTGATTGCCGCCGTTTGAGCCGGGTACCCGCGCGCGGTAAGCGAACGGCTCGCCCCACAGAGCCGCTTCGGCTCGACCGAGCTTGGAGGCATCACTCGTGGGCATCATCATCTGCATCGGCATGATGGCCGTGGGGGCAATCCTGACGCTGGCCGTCGATCTCGACATCAGCGGGATCAACGTCGACCTGATGGGCATCGTTCTGCTGATCGTCGGCACGATCGGTCTGTGCACGTACATCAGCATCCTCAAGCGCCGCCGCGTCGAACCCCCGTCCCCGGGCGCACCGGTGGTCGAGGAGTACAACCGGCACCACTGGGAGTGAGCCCTACTCTCCCTCGGCCGGTTCCCGTCAGCCTTCGTCCAACCCCGCCAGCACCAGCGGCAGCCGGTCGGCGCCCCGCGCGGTCAGCCGCACCGGGACGCCCCAGTCCTGCTGGTGCATATGGCAGGCGGGGTACTCACCCTCCTCGTCGCAGGAGGCGGCCATCGCCGAGACGTGCAGCACACCCTCGGCCCCCTCGCCCCCGCTCAGCCGCACCTCGCGGTGCAGCTCGGTACCCGTGCCCTCGCCCGCGGCGAGCAGACCGGGCGGAGTGGAGCTGACCACCAGCCGGGTCGCGGGGCCGTAGCGGTCATCGAGTTTCTGCCCGGCGGGTGGCCGGAAGACGACATCGAGCCGGAGCGCACCCGGCGCCACCTCGGTGGCGGCCCGCTGGGTGCGGTGCGCGACGGCCTCGACCCGTACGGCGTCCTCGGGCAGCCGCAGCCTGGTCAGCCGGTGCCGCGCCGACTCGACGACGACCATCTCCGGCGTGCCCTGCGCGTCGTCGGAGACCAGCACGGCGCCGGAGGGCTCGCGCAAGTCCGTGGCCAGCGTGCTCACTTCGCCCGCTGCGCCGGTGGCCGGATCGTAGCGGCGCAGCGCGTGGTTGTACGTGTCGCAGACGGCGACCGAGCCGTCGGGCAGCGCCGTGACGCCCAGCGGGTGCTGGAGGAGGGCCTGGCCGGCCGGGCCGTCCCGGTGGCCGAAGTCGAACAGGCCGGTGCCCACTGCCGTGCGTACGGCGAACCCGTCGTCCCCCGCACGCTCGACCCAGCGCAGTGCGCTGGTCTCGGAATCGGCCACCCACAGCCGGGTACCGTCGGCTGTGACGGCGAGCCCGGACGGCTGGGCGAACCACGCCTCGGCGGCGGGCCCGTCCACCAGCCCCTCGTTCGTCGTCCCCGCTGCGGCGGCCACGGTGCCGCTTGCCGGGTCGTACGTCCACAACTGGTGCACCCCGGCCATCGCGATCCACACCTGCCCCGCGAACCACGCCACATCCCACGGTGAGGACAGCGCGACCTCCAGCGCGGGGCCGCTCGTGGCGGCGCCCTGCCACCACTGCGCGCCGGTTCCCGCAACGGTGGCCACCGTGCCGGTGGCCGGATCGAGGCGGCGCAGCGCGTGGTTGACGGTGTCGGCGACCAGCACCCCGCCGTCCGGCAGCAGCCCCAGCCCCTGCGGCTCGTTGAACCGCGCGACGTCCGCCGCGCCGTCCATCAGCCCCCGCTCACCGGCGCCGATCCGCCGCAGCACGGTCTCCCCGTCGGCGGCCAGCTCCACCAGCTGGTGCCGGGTGGTGTCCGAGACGAGGAAGGTGGAGCCGGGCAGCGGCAGGATCTTGCCCGGGAAGCGCAGATCGGTGGCGACGGGCTCCGGCGGGGTGTACGGCGCATCGCCCCGGCGCAGCGTCCCCTTCGCCTCGTGCTCCGCCTCCAGCTCGCCGACCAGCTTCTCGATCGCGTGCACATGCCCCTCCCCGGCATGCTGCGCGACCACGTACCCCTCGGGGTCGATCACCACCAGCGTCGGCCAGGCCCGCACCGCGTACTGCTTCCACATCGCCAGCTCGGGATCGTCCAGCACCGGGTGCGCCACCCCGTACCGCTCCACCGCGTCGACCAGGGCCGCGTGCTCCGCCTCGTGCACGAACTTCGGCGAATGCACGCCGATCACGACCACCGTGTCCGGGTGCCGCCCCTCCAGCTGACGCAACTCGTCGATGACGTGCAGGCAGTTGATGCAGCAGAAGGTCCAGAAGTCCAGCACCACGATCCGGCCGCGCAGCCCAGCCAGGCCGAGCTGCTCGCCGCCGGTGTTGATCCAGGACCGTCCGTGCAGCTCAGGAGCGCGGACGCGGGCGCGATTGGTCATGCCGTCCAGGGTGCCACCCGCCGGCGCCGCTCAGAGCACCCGGTCCTTGAGGACGGGGAAGGACTCGCGGACCTTGTCGATCTGGGAGAGGTCCAGGTCGGCGGTGACGACCGCCTCCTCGGTGCCGGTGGTCCCGGCCAGCACCTCGCCCCAGGGGTCGATGACGGCGCTGCGGCCGGCCTGGGGGACGCCCGCGTGGCTGCCGGCGGTGCCGCAGGCCAGCACGAAGCACTGGTTCTCCACGGCGCGGGTGCGGGCGAACAGCGTCCAGTGCTCGGCGCGCTTGGCGGGCCAGCCGGCCGGGACGACCAGCACCCGGGCGCCGGACGGCTCGGCGTCGATCAGGGCCCGGAAGAGCTCAGGGAACCGCAGGTCGTAGCAGGTGGCCAGGCCGAGCGTGGCCTGCGGGTGGTCCACCGTGACGGGGGTGCTGCCCGCGGACATCAGCGTCGCCTCGCCCCGGTCGAAGCCGAAGCGGTGGATCTTGCGGTAGGTGGCGGCCAGTTCGCCGTTCGGCGAGAAGACCAGCGAGGTGTTGTAGAGGGCGCCGCCCTCGGGTGCCTTCTCGACGATGGAGCCCGCGTGCAGCCATACGCCCGCGTCCCGCGCCGCCGCCGACATGGCCAGCGCGGTCGGTCCGGTGGCAGGGTCGGCGTCCTCGGCCTCCGGGGCGAAGCGCTCGTACGCGAAGGCGCCGACGGGCCACAGCTCGGGCAGCACCACCAGATCGGCACCGGCTTGTTCGCGTACGAGGGAAGACACCCGCTCCCGCCGGGATTCGACCGGCTCATCCGGGTCTACGTCAATCTGCAGAAGCGAAGCGCGCACCGTACCACCGTCCATGCGATCGAGGGGGTCGATTGGGCCTAGCATCGTCCCAAAAGCACTGCCGGGGTGCCCGGGCGCAGCGTAACTTGAGAGCACCCAGCATTCAGCACCCTGCCCTGTCCAGCCCGCGAACGAACCGCAACGCCGAGGGGTCCCGTGACCGACCACCCAAGCCTTCAGCCCTACGTTGACGCCTGGACGCAGTCCATGGAAGCCATATCCGAGCTGGTCACCCCGCTCGTGGAAGGGGAGTGGAACGGGCGGACCGAATGCCCGGGGTGGTCGGTCCGCGATGTGGTCTCCCACATCATCGGCATGGAGTGCGAGTTGCTGGGCGATCCCAGGCCCATCCACTCGCTGCCGCGCGACATCTACCACGTACGCGACGAGGTCAGCCGGCACATGGAAGTGCAGGTGGATGTGCGGCGGCACCACACCGGCCCGGAGATGACCAGCGAGTTCGAGTACACCCTCATCCGCCGCTCACGGCAGCTGCGGAACGAGAAGCGGGGGCCGGAGACCGAGGTCAACAGCGTGCTGCCGTTCGGCCCGCGCAAGCTGCCGCTGGAGCGGCAGTTGATGCTGCGCGCCTTCGACGTATGGGTGCACGAACAGGATCTGCGGCGCGCGCTGGACAAGCCGGGCGGCCTCGACTCCCCGGGCGCGCAGGTGGCGCGGGATGTGTTCCTCGCCGGGCTGCCGAAGGTCGTCGCCAAGGACGCTGGAGCGCCGCCGAACTGCGCGGTGGTCTTCGATGTGAGCGGGCCCGTGGAGTTCATGCGGACAGTGCGGGTCGACGCCGCCGGCAACGGCAGCGTCGACGGCAGCGTCTCGCTCGGGCCCGCCGCCACCCTCGCCATGGACTGGGAGACCTACTCCCGGCTCGCCGCGGGCCGCGTGCGGCCGGAGGCGGTCGCGGAGCACGTGAAGATCGACGGGGACGCGGATTTGGCTGCCGCCATTCTGAAGCATTTTTCGGTTACGCCGTGATGGAGGGCGCCCCGTAAGAGGGCTGCGCCCCGGAGGGGCGCGGGGAACTGCTCCCCCAAGCTCTTCGAGCAGGGGGTGCCCCCACAGCCACAACTGACCCGCAGTCGGCGGGAGACGGGAGGGGGCTGCCACCTCTCGCCGTCGCGGTCCGACGGTTCGTTTTGGGTTGCGCGCGCAGTTCCCCGCGCCCCTGGCGGGGCGCACCTCATACAGGAACGTGAACCGCTTCCACCCTGCTGGCAACAACCCGTTCGCGCTCCCTCCGCACGGCGCGCCCCCGCAGCCGGGCGAACTGCACCAGGCCGAGCGCCTGGAGGACGAAGACGCACGCGAAGGCGATCCGGAAGTTGTCGCCGGTCAGATCGAGGAGTACGCCGACAGCGAACAGGGTTGTCATGGATGCGGTGAAGCCGCCCATGTTGACGATGCCGGAGGCGGTCCCGTGCCGTTCGGGAGGGTTGGCGGGGCGGGCGAAGTCGAAGCCGATCATCGAGCCGGGCCCGCACGCGCCGAGCACGGTGCACAGCAGCACCAGCAGCCACATCGGCGCCTGCCCCGGCCAGGCGAGGGTCGCCGCCCAGGCCAGCGCGGTGGCCGACACGGTGCCGAGCACCAGCGGGGTGCGGGCGGCATGGTGGCGGGCGATGACCTGCCCGTACACCAGCCCGCAGCACATGTTGGAGACCACCACCAGGGTCAGCAGTTCCCCCGCGGTGCCCTTGTCCAGGCCCTGCGCCTGGACAAGGAAGGGCATGCCCCACAGCAGCAGGAAGACCATCCCGGGGAACTGGCAGGTGAAGTGCACCCACATGCCGGCCCGGGTGCCCGGCTCCCGCCACGCGGCGCCGATCTGCCGCCGTATGTAGCCCGGACCCGGGCCGTGGCCGCGGTTGCCGCCGCGCGAGGCGGGCGGCGGCCCGTGCCCCTCGGGGTGGTCCCGCAGGAAGAAGAGCACCAGCAGCAGGATGACCAGCCCGCCCGCCGCGCTCCCCGCGAACGTCGGCGTCCAGCCGAACGTCTCCAGCACCCGGGCGAGCACCAGCGTGGTGACGAGGTTGCCGGACATCCCGATCAGCGCGGCGACCTGCGCGATCATCGGCCCCCTGCGGGCGGGGAACCAGCGTGCGCCCAGCCGCAGTACGGCGATGAACGTCATCGCGTCACCGCAGCCCAGCAGCGCGCGGAAGGCCAGCGCCGTGCCGTACGCGGACGAGAGCGCGAAGCCGAACTGGCCCGCGGTGAACAGCAGGATGCCCAGCAGCAGGACGCGGCGCGTCCCCCAGCGGTCCACCAGCAGGCCCACGGGTATCTGCATCCCCGCGTACACCAGCAGTTGGAGGATCGAGAAGCTGGAGAGGGCGGAAGCGTTGATGTCGAAGCGGTGCGCGGCGTCGATACCCGCGACGCCGAGACTGGTGCGGAAGGTGACGGCGACGAAGTAGACCGCGACGCCGATCCCCCACACCCACAGCGCGCGGGGGCCGCCCGGCGGGTCGCCGGGCAGCCGGCTATCAGCGGAGGGCGCCGTACTCACCGCGGATCACCGGGCCTGCGCAGGTCCGCGTCCCCGGAACCCGTCACCCCGATGTCCTCGCCGCGCACCAGATGGCGGACGCGGCTCACATGCTGGTGCACCGCGAGGACTGCCGCCTCGCTGTCGCCCTCGCGCAGGGTGCGCAGGATGTCGGCGTGCTCGGTGATGTTCTTGGCGACCCGGTCGGGGTGCGCGTGCATCACGGCGACGCCCATCCGCAGTTGGCGGTCGCGGAGCTGGTCGTAGAGACGGGTGAGGATCTGGTTGCCGGTGGCCTCGACGATGGTGGCGTGGAAGCAGCGGTCGGCGGCGGAGACGGCGGCCAGATCGCCCGCCTCCGCGTGTGCGATCTGCTCGGCCAGCGTGGCCTCCAGCCGGTCGACCAGCGGCTGCGACACCGGGACGGCGCGGCGCACCGCGTGCTGCTCCACCAGCAGCCTGGTCTCCACGACGTCCTCGATCTCCTGTGCGGAGACCGGCAGCACGAGGGCGCCCTTTTTCGGGTACAGGCGGATGAGGCCCTCGACCTCGAGGCGGAGCAGGCCCTCGCGGACGGGGGTGCGGGAGACCCCTACCGCCTCTGCGAGCTCACCTTCGGTGAGGAGGAGCCCGCCCTCGTAGCGCCGCTCCAGCACCGCCTGCTTGACGTGCGCGTACACCCTCTCGGCGGCCGGCGGCTGCCGGCTTTCTTTGCGTGAGGGCGTGGCCGGCGCGGGAGAAGTCATGCGCACAGCATAGATACAACACACATACGTGAGGGATGGCTTCCGCGATGTGGACACCGCGGGCGTTGCTGGTGAGGGGCTGCCCCTTGCTGGTGGTTGCAGACTGCGGGTTGTGTGTGGCTGTGGGGGCACCCCCTGCTCGCAGTCCCCCAGCCTCCGGCCGGGAGGTGCCCCCAGGGGGAGCCGTTCCCCGCGCCCCTGATCGGCGCTCCGCGAAGCCGGGTGCGGGGGCTCTGCCCCCGCACCCTTCGCCTCGGGCTCAGCCCCAGGTCATCAGGCGCTTCGGGCGCTCGAGGACGGCCGCGATGTCGGCCAGCACCTTGGAGCCGAGTTCGCCGTCGACCAGGCGGTGGTCGAAGGAGAGCGCCAGCGTGGTGACATGGCGCGGCTTGACCTTGCCCTTGTGCACCCAGGGCTGCTGCCGGATCTGGCCGAAGGCCAGAATGGCGGACTCGCCGGGGTTGAGGATCGGCGTACCGGTGTCCACACCGAAGACCCCGACGTTGGTGATCGTCACCGTGCCCCCGCTCATCGCGGCGGGAGAGGTCCTGCCCTCGCGTGCGGTGGCGACCAGCTCACCCAGCGCGGACGCCAGTTCGGACAGGGTCTTGTCCTGCGCGTCCTTGATGTTGGGCACGATCAGCCCGCGCGGTGTGGCCGCCGCGATGCCGAGGTTGACGTAGTGCTTGCGGACGATCTCCTGCCGCTCCTCGTCCCAGGCGGAGTTGATCTCCGGGTTGCGCCGGATGGCCAGCAGGAACGCCTTGGCCACGAACAGCAGCGGATTGACGCGGACGCCCGCCATGTCCGGGTCCTGCTTGAGCTCCGAGATGAGCTTCATCGTCCGTGTGACGTCCACGGTCACGAACTCGGTGACGTGCGGCGCGGTGAACGCGCTGCCCGCCACCGCCTGCGCCGTGGCCTTCCGTACGCCCTTGACGGGGATCCGGGTCTCCCGGGCGCCCGGCGCTGCGGGCTCCACCGCCGGCTCCGCGACCGGTGCGGCGGCGGGGGCCGGTTCGGGTCCTGGCTCGGGGGCAGCCGCGGCGTGTACGTCGTCGCGGGTGATGATCCCGTCAGGCCCTGTCGGGGTGACGGTGCTCAGGTCGACGCCGAGGTCCTTGGCGAGCTTGCGCACCGGGGGCTTGGCCAGCGGGCGGGCCGCGCCGTGACCGTTGCTGCCCGGCGCCGGGGCGACGGGCTCGGCGGCGGGGGCCGGCGCGGGGGTGGGCGCAGGAGTCGGCGCGGCGGCCGGCGGCTCGGCGGGTCCTGGCACCGGCTTGCGCGGGCGGCGCTTGGTGGAGCTGGTGCCGACGCCGTAGCCGACCAGCACGGGCTGCCGCCCCTCCGGCTCGGCCTCGTCCTCGGCCCCGCCCTCCGCGGGAGCCTTCGCAGCCGCCTCCTCGGCGACCTCGGCAGCGGCCCCGGCGCCCGTCTCCATCGCGGGCTGCGCCGCCGAGGCGGCACCGGCGCCGGTGCCGGTGGCCGGACCGCCGGTGTCCACGGTGATGATCGGGGTGCCGACGTCGACCGTCGTGCCCTCCGCGAACCGCAGCTCGTGCACCAGGCCGTCGAAGGGGATGGGCAGTTCGACGGCGGCCTTGGCCGTCTCCACCTCGCAGACGACCTGCCCGTCGGTGACGGTGTCGCCCGGCTGTACGTACCACTTGAGGATCTCGGCTTCCGTCAGCCCCTCGCCGACGTCCGGCATCTTGAACTCACGGATGCCGGAGGCCGCCGGTGAAGTCTGTGCGCTGTTGGTCATCGTCACGGCTCTCCTCAGTACGCCAGCGCGCGGTCGACGGCATCGAGCACCCGGTCCAGGTTCGGCAGATACTCGTCCTCCAGCCGGGCCGGCGGGTACGGCGCGTGGAACCCGCCGACACGCAGCACCGGTGCTTCCAGATGGTAGAAGCACCGCTCGGTGATGCGCGCCGCGATCTCCGCTCCGGTGCCGAGGAAGACCGGCGCCTCGTGCACCAGCACCAGACGGCGGGTCTTGACCACCGAGCGCTGGAGGGTGTCGAAGTCGATCGGGGACATCGAGCGCAGGTCCACGACCTCCAGCGAGTTGCCCTCCTCCTCGGCGGCGGCAGCCGCCTCCAGGCAGACCTTCACCATCGGCCCGTACGCGGCGAGCGTCAGCCCGCTGCCCTGGCGGGCGATCTTCGCGGAGTGCAGCGGCGCCGGAATGGCGGAGGGATCGACCTCGGCCTTGTCCCAGTAGCGCCGCTTCGGCTCGAAGAAGATCACCGGGTCGTCGCTCTCGATGGCCTGCTGCATCATCCAGTAGGCGTCGGCCGCGTTCGAGGGCGAGACGCACTTGAGCCCCGCGACGTGCGCGAACAGCGCCTCCGGGGACTCGCTGTGGTGTTCGACTGCGCCGATGCCGCCGCCGTAGGGGATCCGGATGACGACCGGCAGCTTGATCTTGCCCAGCGCCCGCGCGTGCATCTTGGCGAGCTGGGTGACGATCTGGTCGTAGGCGGGGAAGACGAAGCCGTCGAACTGGATCTCGACGACAGGGCGGTAACCGCGCAGCGCCAGCCCGATCGCCGTACCGACGATGCCGGACTCGGCGAGCGGGGTGTCGATGACCCGGTCCTCGCCGAAGTCCTTCTGCAGGCCGTCGGTGACCCGGAAGACGCCGCCGAGCTTGCCCACGTCCTCGCCCATGACCAGGACCTTGGAGTCGTTCTCCATCGCCGTGCGCAGCGAGAGGTTGATCGCCTTGGCGACCGGAAGCTTCTGGACAGCCATGATCAGTTGACCTCCACCGCGGCGGCGCCGCTGTCGGGCTCGGTCGCGAACGACGCCTGGTACTCGGCGAACTGGGCGCGCTCCTCGTCCACCAGCGCGTGCCCGTCCGCGTAGACGTTCTCGAAGATCGCCATGGTGTCGGGGTCGGGCATCGTACGGATCGCCTCCCGCACGTGCCGGCCCATCGCCTCGCTCTCCTCCTCGATACGGGCGAAGAAGGCGGCGTCGGCCAGGTTCTCGTTCTCCAGATAGCTGCGCAGCCGCTGGATCGGGTCCTTGGCCTCCCAGGCGGCGCGCTCCTCGTCGGTGCGGTAGCGCGTGGGGTCGTCGGAGGTGGTGTGGGCGCCCATCCGGTAGGTGAACGCCTCGATCAGCATCGGCCCCTCGCCCGCGCGGGCCCGCTCGACGGCGGCCTTGGTCACCGCCAGGCAGGCCAGCACGTCGTTGCCGTCCACCCGGACGCCGGGGAAGCCGAAGCCCTGGGCGCGCTGGTAGATCGGCACCCGGGACTGGCGCTCGGTGGGCTCGGAGATCGCCCACTGGTTGTTCTGGCAGAAGAAGACGACCGGCGCGTTGTAGACGGCCGAGAAGGTGAAGGCCTCCGCGACGTCGCCCTGGCTGGAGGCGCCGTCACCGAAGTACGCGATCACCGCCGAGTCGGCGCCGTCCTTGGCCACGCCCATCGCGTACCCGGTGGCGTGCAGCACCTGGGAGCCGATGACGATCGTGTAGAGGTGGAAGTTGTTGCTGTTGGGGTCCCAGCCGCCGTTGTTCACCCCGCGGAACATGCCCAGCAGCATGGTCGGGTCCACGTCCCGGCACCAGGCGACGCCGTGCTCGCGGTAGGTGGGGAAGACGTAGTCGTCCGGGTGCAGCGCGCGGCCCGAGCCGATCTGCGCCGCCTCCTGGCCGAGCAGCGAGGCCCACAGCCCCAGCTCGCCCTGCCGCTGGAGCGCCGTGGCCTCGGCGTCGAAGCGCCGGGTCAGCACCATGTCGCGGTAGAGGCCCTGGATCTCCTCCGCGCTCAGGTCCACGTCGTACTCCGGATGGCTGACGCGCTCCCCCTCGGGCGTCAGCAGCTGGACGAGCTCGTGCTCGTCCTGTCCGGAACCGTTGGCCCGGGCCTTGGCGGGGGTCTTCGGGGAGGTCTTGGCGGAGGTCTTGGCCTTGGCGCCGCCCGCCCGCGTACGGGTCTTGGGGTCTGCCTTGGGCGAGGTCTTCGCCGCTGACCCGCCCTTCGCGGGGGCCTTCGGGGCGGCCTTCGCGGTGCTCTTGGACGCCGGCTTACGGGCGCTCTTGGCGGGGGCCTTCGCCGGGGACTTCGCCGCGGACCCGGTGGCCTTGGCGGCCTTGGCGGCGGTCTTGCGGGGCTTTTCCGGTGCGGACGCGCTCTCGGGGGCCTCCCCCTTGCCGTTCTCGGCGGCCTTGCCGCTGGTGGCGGCCCGGGTGGCGCGCTCTCCTCCGGTGCCGCTGCGGCGCGCGGCGCTCCGCGCGGCAGTGCTCTCCACGGTCACGTGTGCTCCTCCGTCTGTCCGGCCGCCGGGATTGCCGGTGACCTGGGGCTCCCCCGCCCACTGGCGGGGGGAGGCTCGCCCGGTCCCGTGCGGCGCACGGGGTGGGAGCGTCGCGGTCGGCACCGGGTGGTGACTGCTTGTCCCGGTCGCGGCCCGCTGTCCCGACCCCGGTCGGGACGCCCCAGCCATGGCTGGCATCTCCATAGACGCACGAGGCGGCCCTGACCTGCAACTTTGCTCGGATATCCAAGTAAGAACGTGGAAGTCCGAGCAGTTGTGCAACAAGTCGGGACATCACTGGTCACGGCCTCGCGAGCCGCGGACACCCGCACGGTAACCCGGGGTGCGGGAGCCCGGGAAGAGTGAAGGGCGGATCAGTATGTGAGACTGAGAAGGTGCCCAAAAACGGACGAACCCGGATATACCTGGTCGATGATCACGAGGTCGTCCGCAGAGGCGTACGCGACATGCTCACCGCCGACCCCGGCATCGAGATCGCCGGAGAGGCCGGCACGGCGGCCGACGCGGTCAGCGGGATCGCCGCCACCCGGCCCGACGTAGCCATCCTCGACGTACGCCTCCCGGACGGCAACGGCATCGAGGTCTGCCGCGAGGTGCGCTCCCGCGACGAGACCGTCCGCTGCCTGATGCTCACCTCGTACGCGGACGACGAGGCGCTGCTCTCCTCCGTCGTGGCCGGCGCGTCCGGCTACGTCTCCAAGGGGCTGACCGGCGGCGAACTCGTACAGGCCGTGCACCAGGTCGCCGCAGGGGCCTCGCTGCTGAACCCGGCCGACACCCGGCGGGTACTCGACCGGCTGCGCGGCCCCGCCACCCCGGCCGTCCCGGCCGCCCCCGCTGCCGGTCAGGACGACCGGCTGGCAGCCCTCACCGTCCAGGAGCGCCGCATCCTCGGCCTGATCGGGGAGGGCCTGACCAACCGGGCCATCGGCGAGCGGCTGCACCTCGCGGAGAAGACCGTCAAGAACTACGTCTCCGGCCTGCTGGCCAAACTCGGCATGGAACGCCGCGCCCAGGCCGCCGCGTACATCGCCCGCCTCCGCGCGACCGGCCACGACTGAGGACGGCGGTGCCGTCGCCGGGGACAGACCCCGTACGCCTCAGTCACAGAACGCCGCGCGTACCGCCTCGTAGTGACCGCTCCACCACACCACCAGCGAAGCAGCCGCAGGGAACTGCGGGTCGGCCCGTACATCGCGCAGCTGATAGCGCCAGCGCAGCATCCAGAAGTCGTTCAGCCGCTCCCACCAGACCCGGTGCACGGCGGCGGCCAGCTCCTCGCGGGACGCGCCGGCGCCGCCCCGGTACGCCCGGGCGAAGGCCCGCACCTTGCGCAGGTCGAGCGTGCCGCCGGGGCGCAGGAAGAAGATCGCCGCACCCCGCACCGCCTCCTCGGCGCGCGGCTGCACCCCCAGCCGGTCCCAGTCCAGGATCGCCACCGGCCGCCGGCCGCGGCCCGGCAGCGCGTACAGCAGATTCAGCGGGTGGAAGTCACCGTGCACCCAGCCGGTGAACCGGTCCGGAACGGCGCCCGGCCGCTCCCCCGCGTATCTGCGCAGCAGCTCGCGGCGCTCGGTGAGCCGGTGCTCGGCCAGCTCGTCGAAGCTGTCCCGGCTGCGCCGGACCCTGATCCGCTCCAGCAGCGCGCCGATCATCTCGTACGTCGCGGATGGGTCGGCGCTCTCGTGGCCCGCCGGCTGCGGCTGCTCCTGCGGTACCACCCGGGCCAGCCGGACATGGACCCGCCCCAGCAGGGCGCCCAGGGCCTGCGACTGCGTTGCGGTCAGCTCGCTGCCGTGCCGGTGGGTGCCCTCGATCCACGGGTGCAGCGCGAAGCAGCGCTCCTCGGCAACAGTGACGGTCCTGCCGTCAGCGCCCGGGACCACCGGTACGACGGGCAGCCCCACCGCGCCCAGCCGGGCGGTGACCCGGTGCTGGCGCTCGATCCGGCCGAGCGAGGCCCGGCCGTCCAGGTGGTGCTTGAGGAAATAGCAGCCCCGCGTGGTCGTCAGGCGGTAGCCACGGTTGAGCAGCCCGTGCGAGACCGGCGTACACGAGAGGGGCTCCCCGACACCGTCGTACTGCCGCAACAGAGCGTGGAGCGTGCCCTCCATGAGGGCGGGGGAAGACGGCTGCACGGCCGCATCGTAGAGGCCCGCGCAGCGCTGGGCGCCCGCCCTGTCAAATACGGGTTGACGTATGCGTACCCCGCACGGGGGCTGCGCTTGCCCACCCTGCGCCCCTGGCGCAGACTGCCCAAGCTTCGCGGGTAGCAATTCAGGGGCGCGGGGAACTGCTCCCCCAAGGTCTTCGAGCAGGGGGTGCCCCCACAGCCACAAGCAGCCCGCAGCCTGCAACGCACAGCAAGGGGCAGCCCCTACCCAGACCAGGCGAGCGCGGAGGCCCTACTCCTCCGTACCGGCAACAGCCCCGGCATCGGCCGACCCGGCGTCGCCACCCTCGGTGGCGCCGCCGTCCGTAGGAGGCGGCTCCGACGTCTTGGTCGGCTTGCCGCCACCCCCGCCGTCACCAGAACCCCCATCGGCATTGCCCGTCTCGCTGGGGTCACCGGTCTCGGACGGCTGCGTCTGGCTCGGATCGCCGGTCTGCGACGGAGCCGTATCGGTCGGCTCGTCGCTCGGCGTCCAGTCGCCGCTGCCGTCCGTGGTGCCCGGCTGCTGCTCGTCGGTCTCCGTCGGGGTGGGCGACGGATCCTTGGAGGGCTTGTGGCTCTCCGAGTGGGACGAGCTCGGCTTGACGTTGTCCGGCTTCTTGCCCGAGCCGTGGTTGGCGTTGAGCGCGTAGATGATGCCGCCCGCTATCGCGATCAGCGCGAGGAGGGCGAACAGCGTGTACCGCACGCCCTTGCCGCCACCGCTGCTGCCGCGGCCCCGCCCGCGCCGGGGACCGCCGTCGAAGCCGCCGTCGTCGTCCCGCGGGCCCGCCAGCAGCGGGGCGCCCATCTGGGAGGTCTCGGAGTGCGAGGGGTGCGGGCGCGCGCCGGCGCCGGGGACGCCCATGGCCGGGGTGGAGGCCCCGAGGTGCGCCGTCGGGCCGGTGTTCCACAGGCCGCCGGTGTGGCTGCCCTGTTCGTGCAGCATCTGGAGCGCGTACTGCGTCAGTCCGCGCATCTCCTCGGCCGACTGGAACCGGTCGTCCGGATCCTTGGCCAACGCCCGCATCACCAGGCCGTCCAGCTCCGGCGGCGCACCGTCCGAGGCCTCGGACGGCAGCACGGGCTCGTCCTGAACGTGCTGGTAGACGACCGACAGTGGCGTCTCACCGGTGAACGGGGGGCGCCTGGTCAGCAGTTCGTACAGCAGACAGCCGGTGGCGTACAGGTCGGAGCGGGTGTCGACGGTCTTGCCGAGCGCCTGCTCGGGGGAGAGGTACTGCGGGGTGCCCATCACCATGCCGGTCTGGGTCATGGTGTTGGAGGCGCCGTGCATGGCGCGGGCGATGCCGAAGTCCATCACCTTGACCGCGCCGTCCCGCGTGATGATCACGTTGGCGGGCTTGATGTCGCGGTGCACGATGCCGTGCTGATGGCTGTAGGCCAGCGCGTCCAGCACCCCGGAGACGATGACCAGCGCCTGGTCCGGCGGCGGTGCGTCGGCGTTGAGGAGCAGATCGCGGATCGTGCTGCCCTCGACCAGCTCCATCACCATGTACGGAGTGACGTTGCCGCCGATGAACTCCTCGCCGGAGTCGTAGACCGCGACCACGGAGTGGTGGTTGAGGCCGGCGACGGACTGTGCCTCGCGTGTGAAGCGCGCCTTGGAGATGGGGTCCTCGGCCAGGTCCGAGCGGAGCAGCTTGACCGCGACCGTACGGCCGAGGCGCAGGTCCTCGGCGCCGAAGACCTCGGCCATGCCACCACGGCCGAGGCGGTGCGTCAGGCGGTACCTGCCGTCGCCGACCAGACCGTTGTTGCCCCACAATTCCGGCGAATCGGGCAGGGAGCCGCCGCCCGTCGCGTCGGGGTCCGAAGGGCCCCCGGCGGATTGCGTCTGTGCCATCAGTCCTCGCCGTAGATTCGAATCCGCGGGCTTGCGCGCGGTGGATACTCCTCCAAGGAGGCTACAGGCACGCGGGGGATGGAATGGGTGGGACGGAATACCGAACCCAAGGAGTCATACCGAAGCCAAGGAGTCGTCATCCAACAAGCTGAGCGGCGCCCCCGCAAGTCGGTCCCGGCGACCCAGCGCACACCTGCGCGAACGCACCCTCTACGCTCGTGGGACCGTCCGGGGCGCGCCGCTCGCGAAGGGCGTATGCGCATTCGGTCACGGAACGGGCAACGAACTTGACGTGACCGAGCCCCCGGGCAAACTTGGGCCAGTATCAGGGTCAAGGATCACTCAACGTACCTGCACGGGGGCAGCGCCGCCGAGGGGGAAGCAGTCAGATGAGCGACGACGGCGCACAGGCGGCCGGCAACTACTTGGGCCGCATGGTCGGCGGGGGGCGTTTCCAGCTCCGTTCACTGCTGGGTGCCGGCGGGATGGCATCTGTCTATCTCGCCTACGACTCGGTGCTGGACCGCCAGGTCGCGGTCAAGACCCTGCACACCGAACTCGGCCGGGAACAGTCCTTCCGCGAGCGGTTCCGCCGCGAGGCCCAGTCGGTGGCCAAGCTGACGCACACCAACATCGTCTCCGTCTTCGACTCCGGTGAGGACGAGATCGACGGCGCGATGGTGCCGTACATCGTCATGGAGTACGTCGAGGGCAAGCCGCTGCGCACGGTCCTGGACGAGGACATCGCCCAGTACGGCGCGATGCCCGCCGAGAAGGCGCTGAAGATCACCGGCGATGTGCTGGCGGCTCTCGAGGTCAGCCACGAGATGGGCCTCGTGCACCGGGACATCAAGCCCGGAAACGTGATGCTCACCAAGCGCGGTGTGGTCAAGGTCATGGACTTCGGCATCGCCCGGGCCATGCAGTCCGGTGTGACCTCCATGACACAGACCGGCATGGTCGTCGGCACCCCGCAGTACCTCTCGCCGGAACAGGCCCTCGGGCGCGGCGTGGACGCCCGCTCCGACCTGTACTCGGTCGGCATCATGCTCTTCGAACTGCTCACCGGACGGCTGCCGTTCGACGCCGACTCGCCGCTGGCCATCGCCTACGCGCACGTCCAGGAGGAGCCGCCCACGCCCTCCTCCATCAACCAGTCCATCCCCCCGGCGGTGGACGCGCTCGTCGCACGGACGCTGAAGAAGAACCCCAACGAGCGCTTCCCGTCCGCCGAGGCGATGCACGACGAGTGCACCCGGATCGGCGGCTCCGGCGTCGCCTCCGGCGCCTCGCCGATCATCATCAGCGGCGGCCCGCCCGCCAACAGCGGCGCCGGGGTCGGCCAGGCCGTCTTCCCGCCGGTCGACGCGAACGCCCCGCAGCAGCAGGGCGGGGTGCAGACGCCGTACCAGCCGCAGGGGCAGCAGCCGGGGCCGTACAACAGTGGGGGCTT
>NZ_JADKMA010000048.1 GCF_017676365.1 Streptomyces oryzae | reverse complement strand
GCGGCGGACAGTGTCCGCCGCCCCTCCGGCATCCGTCATGCTTTGCGCGGGCCACCAGGTCGGCCACGCTCAGCTCTCCGGCTACGCGACCAGGCGCCGTGCCTCTTCGACGTCCTGTGCCATCCGGGCCTTCAGTGCCTCAAGGGTGTCGAACTTCTCCTGGCCGCGGATGTACTCCACGAAGTCGACGGCCACGTGCAACCCGTACAGATCCAGGTCGTCGCGGTCGAGGACGTACGCCTCCACGGTGCGCTCCGTGCCGTCGAACTGGGGGTTCGTGCCGACGGAGAGCGCAGCGGGCATGGCCTCGCCCCCCGCCACTGTCAGCAGGCCCGCGTATACGCCGTCGGCCGGGACAGCGGTGTGCGGGAGCGTGTCGAGGTTCGCGGTCGGAAAGCCGAGTTCGCGGCCGCGCCGGGCTCCGCGCACCACGATGCCCTCCACGCGGTGCGGACGCCCCAGCACCTCGCTCGCGCCCCGCACATCGCCTTCGGCGACGAGCCGGCGCGCCATGGTGGAGGAGAGCGCCTCGCCGTTCTCCGCACGCTCGAAGAGATCGACGACGAGCACGTCGTAGTCGTACGTCTCCCCCAGCTCGGCGAGGGACTCGACGGTGCCGGCCGCCTTGTGTCCGAAGCGGAAGTTGGGGCCTTCCACGACGCTGCGCGCGTGCAGCTTGTCCACCAGTACCTTCACCACGAAGTCTGCGGGCGACAGCTTGGAGAACTCCAGGGTGAAGGGCAGCACCAGAACGGCGTCCACGCCCAGTTCGCCCATGAGCTCGGCACGCCGGTGGTGCGGTGCGAGCAGCGGGGGATGACTACCCGGCCGGACAACCTCGCTGGGGTGCGGGTCGAACGTGACGACGACAGCGGGAACGCCCAGTTCCCTGGCGCGCTCCACCGTCTTGCCGATGATGAGCTGGTGCCCCCGGTGCACCCCGTCGTACGAGCCGATGGTGACGACGCTGCGCCCCCAGCCCTCGGGGATGTCCTCCAAGCCACGCCAGCGCTGCACGTCTGCTCCTCGTCGCTACCTAGTTCGCCAGTGCCTGTGCCGATGGTGATGATGACGGGTTTCGCCGGTCCAAGGGTGCCATGCCCCGCCGCTCCGGCCCGCAGGGACCCACCTCCGGGCCGCCGGACGCAGCCGACGCGGCGCCGACCCGGCCGCCCCCGGCCGAAGCCCCGGTCCCCGGGCCGCGACGCTAGACGTGCTCGTCCTGCATGTCGCACACCCGGCGGGCGCGCGGCCCGAGGACAGCCGTCCAGGCCTCCGGCTCCTCCGCCACCCAGCCGCTGACGGCGCCCGCGGAACCGGGCAGCTGCCGGGCGAAGCGGGCGAGCGCCCGGTCGAAGGCTGCGGCGCCCTGCCCGGTGGCTGCCATCCGCGCCCCGATACGCCGCACCAGCGTGCCCTCCGACGCTCCGCTGCGGGACCGCGGGACGACGGTCGTACGCCGGGCCACGACCTCCAGGACCGCTTCCAGGACCGCCTCCAGGAGCGCCTCCAGAACGGAGACGTCGGTCTCGTGGGCGAGCAGAAGGTCCAGCAGTTCGTCGCGCAGCGGCCCCTCGCCCGCGCCGAGCACCCGGGCGATGCCTGCCCGAAGCACCGGCTCCCGTTCCTGCAGCAGCTCCGCCACCAAGGGGCGCAGTACGGCGCGGGCGCCGGGTCCGTGCCGCAGCCGGCACGCCACGAAGGCGGCCACGTCGGCGCGGGCCCGCCACGGGCGGAGCACGGCATGCTCGCGCACCAGCGCGGCGGCGCGCCTGGCCAGCGCCGGGATACGCACCCGCGCCAGCGCCCGCACGGCCTGCGACTGCGCCGCCGGGTCGGCAGGACCGGCGAGCAGCGACTGGTAGGCCGCGAACACCGGCTCCGGGTGGGTGCCCAGCGCAGTGCCCAGCGCAGCCGCCAGCTCGGCATCGCCGGTCTCGGCGAAGCGGCTCAGCGCAGCCCTCAGATGCCGGGAGCGGCTGTGCGGGTCACGCACGAGAATGGCGAGGGCCGCGGTGTCGAGCCGGTCCCTCGCGCGCCGATCGCTCCCGAAGCGGTGCACCCCGCCGCAGTCGTCCCCTGGGCAGCCGGTCTCCGGACAGTCAGCTGGCGGAGAGCCGGTCACCGGACAGCCGGTCTCCGAGTGGACGGCTTCGCTGTTGTCCGCTGCGTCTGCGCGGGCTGCGGGACGGTGCAGCAGTGCGAGGGCGGCGGAGCGCAGCAGTGCGCGGTCGGCGTCGGTCCTCACCCGGCGCGCCGCACGCACCCCGTAGCGGGCGGCGGCAGCTGCCCGTGCACCGGTACGGCTCTCATTGGCCCACCGTTCGACAGCGCGGCACATTGCGGAGAGCTCATCGCGAACCAGCTCGGCAAGGAGCTCGTCGGCCAGCGGGTGGGCGGCGTCGAGGAGCGCGTCGGCCAGCTCATCCACGGCAAGGCGCCGGTGGGTGTGCAGGAGTGCCTGTGCAGCAGTAGCAACAGTGGGCACGGTGCGCCCGTCCGCGTCCGTACGCCGCCGCAGGGGCCGCACATCGCTGAACCAGCCGCACAACAGTGGCTGCACAGTGCGCGGTTCAGCGCGCAGCAGTTCCTCGAGTACGTCCAGACAGCGGCCCCGTTCGCATGGGCGGTCCGCAGGATCGTCGGCCGGGAGCAGATGCCGCAGCAGTTCCACCTTCGCGGCGACGTCCAAGGCGAGTCCGCGCCAGAAGCGGGGTCCGAAGCTGTCCCGCAGCATGGCACTCTCCGGCCGCCGCGCAACCTGCGCGGCCAGGCCGCCGAGCACAGGCGCATACGGGCCCGCGTCCGGGATCCGGGACAGCGTCCCGCGCAGCAGGTGTACGGCCCACCACTCGGTCTCGCCCTCGGGGGCGCCGTCGGCCAGCGCCTCACCCAAAACATCGACCAGCCGGCGCAACCGCGGAGTGAGCGCCTCCGCACCGTCCCGCCGGTCGCTCAACAGCAGTGCCTGAACCACCGGACCGGCACGATGGCGGGGTACCGGGACCGCGTGGGCACCGTCCCGCACGCGGCACGGGACGAGTGCGTCCAAGGCCACGTCGAGGTCGAGATGGCAGCCCTGCAACCAGTCGGAGAACTCCTCGTCCACGAACCGGTATCCCTCGCCCGCCGGGGCCAGCGCGCCCTCCGCCAGCACGGCCGCGGCCCAGCCGCCGCGCCCGGGAAAGAGCTCGGCGAACGCCGCGGCGCTCAACTCCCCCTGTCCGGAGCCGAGGCAGCGGCGCGCGGCCTCGTGCAACCGCCCCGCGATGCAGGCGGCGAGGCGGCGCACGGAACCCAGGTCCGCGGGCGCACCGTCCGCCCTTGTCCCTGCCGCCCGCTGCGGCTCTCCGAAGTGCGCTTCCCTCTCGTCGTTGGACACCCCCTCGCCACAGGACGCCCCGTCCCGGGACATGAGGCGCTGTGCGACGCGAAGGCACAGCAGATCGAGGAAGGCGGAGAAGATCTCATGCCGGGCGGGGGCCGCCTCGGTCACCTCCTCGACCGGATCGTCCCGCACCTCGTCCGCCGGATCCGCGCCCTGTCCGCCCCGCCCGCCCGAAGTTGGCGCGCCCCGGCCGCACAAAGCGCCCTGTGCCGCGCGCACCTGGGCGAGCATCCGCATGGCCAGCGGGTGCCCGGCGTCCCCGGGGGCGAGGGCACCGTCCGGCAAGCCGTAGGCGGCCAGGGCCCGTGTGGCCTGCCGGGGCGGCAGTTCGGCCACCCGCACACTGCCGTTGGCCCCGGCGAGCGCGTAAAGCATGTCCTCAGGGAAGAGCGCAGCAGCCTGCTCCCAGTACTCGGGACGGCAGGCGATCGCCAGCCGGGAACCGGTGGCCCGTAGCCAGCTCGCCGTGCGAGCGGTCCACTGTCGCAGCGTTTGCGCGAGGTGCGGCGGCATCTCCTCCGGCGCGTCCAGCAGCACCAGCAGCGGCCGCCCGGCGGCGCAGGCGAGGCGCGCCGCCACGTCGGGGTCCACCTCGCCGCAGTCGCCCGTCGGCGCGGTTTCGTTGCCGTCCTGAGCGTGGGAAGCCGCGACGGCCCGGTCGGCCGCTGCCAACGCGCGGCCGACCGCCTCCCGGAGCCCGGCGTCCCGCGGATGCAGCTCGGCGCCGCGCAGCCAGACGCTTGGCGCCGGCGCCACCGCCCGTGCCCGGCGGGCCGCCGCGGCTGCGAGCTCGGTGGTGCGGCCCGTCCCAGGAGCGCCGACCAACGCGATGACGGAGGCCCCGCTGTGCGCGAACAGGTCGAAATGTCCGGCCACTTCGGGCCGCGTCACCGCATGGGCGCACCGGTCCACGGCGGGCCCCACCGAGGTCCCGGCCAGTCGCAGCACTCCGGCCAGGTTCAGATCAGGCCCGAACCCGGGCGCGGAGGCGCCGTTGCGCCGCAGCAGTACGCCCAAGGGACCGTCGGGCGCCGGCACGCCCGCCGCGTACAGCGGTACCGCGAAGGGACCGGGCTGCCCCGTCGTCCCGTGCAGGGCAGTGCCCAGCACGCCGAGGACGGCTCCGGTCGCCGCGTCCACGAGGGGGGCACCCGTCGCCGTCCGGCACAGCCGCAGCGGGATGCTGGCGGCCTCGGGCAGCTCCAGCTGGAGGACCCGCTCCAGGGCGTGGTAGCGGGCGGTGGAGGTGTAGGTGGCCGGTACGGTGCCGGTCAGCGTGGTGGGGTGCGCCTCGTCCTCGGTCAGGAGGAGGGCCGGGGAGCGCGGGTGTGGCCGCTCCCTCCCGATGACCAGCGGGTCGACGCCGAGGCCAGGCGTGCGGATGAGTGCCAGGTTCCATTCGGGCAGCGGCGTGATGTCGCAGCTCGCCGCGGTGAAGGCGTCCTCTCCCACGTGCAGGACGGCTCGGCCGAGGCCGTCCACCGCCTCGTGGCTGGTGACGACGGTGCCGAGGCCGTCGGCGACGAAGCCGAGGCCGCGCGGCCGCCCCGCCAGATCGCGGAGGCGCACCAGCGTGGGTCTCCCGCACACCGCCGACATCGCTCGAACCTCCGCGCTGGCCCACACCGCCGCGTCGACCGTAGAGCGAAGTTGATCAGCGGCAACAGGCCTGGCAGCGAACGCGCCCCCACCCGCGCCCACGCTTCACCCCGAGCGCCGGGCCACCCGGGTGAATGCCCTGCCGCACAGGGATATCCGCGGTTACTCACCCGCCAGGAGACGGCGAAGTCAGCCGCGCGAGAGCGGGAAGGTCACCCACACGAAGACGGCCCGTCCCCCACACGAAGACAGACCCAACTCCCCTGTGGCACAAACACGGTGGGCCGGATCGTCCCTCACATGAAGACAGCGAGACTCTTCGCCCTACCGCCCCGGTCCTCCACCAGCGCGACGAACTGCCCGCCCGGCCCGAAGACCGCAACAGGGCCGGGACCGGACCCGGCACAGTCCGCCGGCATCCGCAGCTGTACTCCGTTGCCGATACGGCGCGCCTGCTCCTCGTCCACGTCCCAGCGGGGGAACGCGGCAGCTGCGGCCTCGCCCAACGGCAGTACGGGCAACGGCTCTTCGGCGTCCACGAGCTGCTGCAACTGCTCCAGGGTGTGCGCGCCGTCCAGCCCGTACGGGCCGACTCGCGTACGCCGCAGTGCGGTCAGATGGCCGCCCGTCTCCAGCGCAGCCCCGACGTCCCGGGCGAGCGCACGCACATAGGTCCCGGACGAGCACACCACCGAGACCAGCAGGTCGGTGACCGCGGTGCCGTCCTCGGCCGTCTCCTCCCGCACGTCGTGCACCACGAACGAGGAGATGGTGACCTGCCGTGCGGCCAGCTCCACCTTCTCGCCCTCGCGCACCCGCGCGTAGGCACGTTTGCCGTCCACCTTGACGGCGCTGACGGCGGACGGAACCTGCGAGATCTCGCCGGTCAGCGTGGCCACTGCGGCGTCCACCCGCTCCCGTTCCAGATCTTTCGCGCCCCGCGAGGCGGTGATCTCCCCCTCGGCGTCCTCCGTCACGGTCTCCTGGCCGAGCCGGATGGTGGCGACGTACTCCTTCTCCGCCAGGGCGAGATGGCCGAGCAGCCGGGTGGCCCGCTCGGTGCCGATGACCAGTACGCCCGTCGCCATGGGATCGAGGGTCCCCGCATGACCGACGCGCCGGGTGCGGGCCATACCGCGCAGCTTGGCCACCACGTCGTGCGAGGTGAACCCGGCGGGCTTGTCGACGATGATCAGCCCGCCGGGGCCGTTGTCTCTCCTGCGTGCCACGGATCAGGCGCTCTCGTCCTCGCCGTCGGAGGCATCCGAGCCCTCCGTGAGCTCCACCTCGTCGACGGCGGACTCGCCCGGCTTGCGGTACGGGTCGGGCTCACCGGCGTACGAGGCCCCGGAGGAAGCCTTGCGGACCTCCTCGTCGGCGGCCCGGGCCCGGGCGAGCGCTTCGTCGATCGTCTTGGCCGTCTCCGGAAGCGCGTCCGCCACGAACGTCAGGCTCGGCGTGTGCTTGATCCCGGCCGCCGAGCCCACGGCGGAACGGAGCACGCCCTTGGCGCTCTCCAGCCCCGCAGCGGCGGCCTTGCGGTCCTCCTCATCGCCGTAGACGGTGTAGAAGACCGTTGCTTCCCTGAGGTCGCCGGTGACTCTGGTGTCCGTGACGGTCACATGTGTGCCGAGCCGCGGGTCCTTGATCCCCCGGTGCAGCTTCTCGGCGACCACCTCACGGATGAGGTCCGCCAGCCTCTTCGCCCGCGCATTGTCGGCCACTGGTCCGTCTCCTTGCTCTGCGCCATACGCGCTCACGCGCTGCTGCGTTCTGCGTTACTACTGTGCTGCGTTGCTGCTGTTCTGCGTCACTGTCGCGCTGCGTCACTGCTGCGCTGCCGCGCCGCTGTTCAGCATTACTGCTGGGCTGCGTTGCCGCAGCAGTGCGGCTATTCATCGTCGTCGCCGTGGAACCGCCGTCGCACGGACAGCAGTTCCACCTCAGGACGCGCGGCGACCAGCCGCTCGCAGCGGTCCAGCACGTCGCTGAGGTGCCCCGCGTCCCCGGACACCGCCGCCAGCCCGATGTGGGCTCTGCGGTAGAGATCCTGCTCCCCCGTCTCCGCCACGCTGACCGCGTACTTGCGCTGCAGCTCGGCGACGATGGGGCGGACGACGGAGCGCTTCTCCTTGAGCGACCGCACGTCGCCGAGAAGCAGATCGAAGGACAGCGTCCCTACGTACATACAGTGCGGGTCTTGCCACCCGTGGGGCCTTGGGTCGCCGCCCAGCGGTGGCTGGGGGCGTGGAAGTCACTGTGCACCGTACACGCGACGGCCGGAGCCGATCGACGGAATATCTTCCGCCGACCGGCCCCGGCCCGAGGAGCAGGTCAGCCTCGCGGCTTTTCCCTCATCTCGTATGTCGCGATGACGTCGTCGACCTTGATGTCGTTGAAGTTTCCGAGGTTGATACCGCCCTCGAAGCCTTCGCGGATCTCGGTGACATCGTCCTTGAAGCGGCGCAGCCCCTCGATGGTGAGGTTCTCCGCCACGACCTTGCCGTCCCGGATGACGCGCGCCTTGGTGTTCCTGCGCACCTCGCCGGAGCGGATGATGACACCCGCGATGTTGCCCAGCTTGGACGAGCGGAAGATCTCGCGGATCTCCGCCGTACCCAGCTCGACCTCTTCGTACTCCGGCTTGAGCATGCCCTTGAGCGCCGCCTCGATCTCCTCGATGACCTGGTAGATCACCGAGTAGTAGCGGACGTCCACGCCCTCGCGCTCGGCCAGCTGCGTCGCACGCCCCTCGGCGCGGACGTTGAAGCCGATGACGATGGCGTCGGAGCCGGTCGCCAGGTCGATGTCGGTCTCGGTGACCGCACCGACCCCGCGGTGCAGGATGCGCAGGTCCACCTCTTCGCCGACGTCGAGCTGGAGCAGCGAGGACTCCAGGGCCTCGACCGAACCGGACGCGTCGCCCTTGATGATGAGGTTGAGCTGCTGCACCTCGCCCGCCTTGAGCACCTTGTCCAGGTCCTCCAGGGAGACGCGGCGGGTCCGCTTGGCGAAGGCCGCGTTGCGCTCACGCGCAGCGCGCTTCTCGGCGATCTGCCGTGCCGTGCGGTCCTCGTCCACCACCAGGAAGTTGTCGCCGGCGCCCGGGACATTGGTGAGACCGAGCACCAGGACGGGGGTCGAGGGACCCGCTTCCTTGATGTTCTCGCCCTTGTCGTCGAGCATCGCGCGCACCCGGCCGTAGGCGTCGCCCACCACCATGGTGTCGCCGACCCGCAGCGAGCCGCGCTGGACCAGCACGGTCGCCACGGCGCCGCGGCCGCGGTCGAGGTGGGCCTCGATCGCGATGCCCTGCGCGTCCTGGTCGGGGTTGGCCCGCAGGTCGAGCGCCGCGTCCGCGGTCAGCACCACGGCCTCCAGCAGGTCCTCGATGTGCAGGCCCTCGCGCGCCGAGATGTCGACGAACATCGTGTCGCCGCCGTACTCCTCGGCCACCAGCCCGTACTCGGTCAGCTGGCCGCGGACCTTGGTCGGGTCGGCGCCCTCGACGTCGATCTTGTTGACCGCGACGACGATCGGCACGTCGGCCGCCTTGGCGTGGTTGAGCGCCTCGACGGTCTGCGGCATCACGCCGTCGTTCGCCGCGACCACCAGGATCGCGATGTCCGTGGACTTGGCACCGCGGGCACGCATGGCGGTGAACGCCTCGTGACCAGGGGTGTCGATGAAGGTGATCTTGCGCTCTTCGCCGTTCACCTCGGTCGACGCCTGGTAGGCGCCGATGTGCTGGGTGATGCCGCCGGCCTCGCCCTCGATGACGTTGGTCTTCCGGATCGCGTCCAGCAGCCTCGTCTTACCGTGGTCGACGTGACCCATGACGGTCACCACCGGCGGACGCGCCACGAGCGCCGTCTCGCCGCCCTCGTCCTCGCCGAACTCGATGTCGAAGGACTCGAGAAGCTCGCGGTCCTCCTCCTCCGGGCTGACGATCTGTACGACGTAGTTCATCTCCTCGCCGAGGAGGTGCAGCGTCTCGTCGGAGACGGACTGGGTCGCGGTGACCATCTCGCCCAGGTTGAACATCACCTGGACCAGCGACGCCGGGTTGGCGTTGATCTTCTCCGCGAAGTCCGTGAGCGAGGCACCACGCGACAGCCGGACGGTCTCGCCCTTGCCGCGCGGCAGCATCACACCGCCGACGGACGGCGCCTGCATCTGCTCGTACTCCTGGCGGCGCTGCCGCTTCGACTTGCGGCCGCGACGGGCCGGACCGCCGGGACGGCCGAACGCGCCCTGTGTGCCACCACGGCCACCGGGTCCACCCGGACGACCGGCGAAACCGGGACGGCCACCGCCGCCGCCGGGACGACCGGCGAAACCGCCGCCACCGCCCGGACGACCGCCACCGCCGCCGCCGGGACGACCGGCGAAACCGCCGCCACCACCGGGACGACCGCCACCGCCCGGCCGACCGCCGCCACCGGGACCGCCACGGCCGGGACCCGGACGCGGGCCGGCCGCGGGACGCTGCGGCATCATGCCCGGGTTCGGACGGTTACCGCCGCCGCCACCCGGACGCGGACCGCCGCCCTGCGGGGCCTGCGGACGCGGCATGTTGCCCGGCGTGGCACGGCCGCCACCCGGGGCCTGCGGGCGCGGACCCGCCTGACCTGCGCCGCCCGGACCCTGGCCCGGCTTCGGCGCACCAGGCTTCGGGGCGCCCGGCTTGGGGGCACCGCCGGGACGGGGCGCCTGCGGGCGCGCCATACCGGTGGAACCACCGGAGGTGAAGGGGTTGTTGCCCGGACGCGGCCCGGAGGGACGCCCGCCCGGCTTGGCGGGCTGACCCGGCTTCGGGGCACCGCCCTGCGGACGGCCCTGACCGCCGGGCTTCGGGGCCTGACCCGGCTTGGGGGCCTGGCCGCCAGGACGCGGGGTCTGGCCCGGCTTGGGTGCGCCCGGCGTGGCGGGCGGCGCCTGGAAGTCCGGCTTCGCGGGCGCTGCGGGCTGTGCGGGCCCCGGCTTGGGGGCCCCGGGCTTCGGGGCGCCAGGCTTGGGAGCCTCGACAGCACCCGTCTCACCCTGTGCGGGGCTCGGGGCAGGGGTGACCGGGGCCTCGGGGCCCGGCTTGGGGGCACCGGGCTTCGGTGCGCCCGGCTTCGGCGCGCTCGCACCCGGCTTGGGTGCGGCGGGCTTGGCGGCTGCCTTCTTGGGCGCCGCCGGCTTCGCTGCGGACTTCTTGGCGCCACCGCCGGAGCCCGCGTCGAACGCGTCTGTCAGTTTGCGGACTACCGGCGCCTCGATCGTCGAGGACGCCGAACGGACGAATTCGCCGAGTTCCTGGAGCTTGGCCATGACGACCTTGCTCTCCACTCCAAGTTCCTTGGCGAGTTCGTATACCCGGACCTTAGCCACTTCGCTCCTTACGGCCCGGGGGATCGTCCGCCGGACCTTCGCTACTGATGCATGGGCGTACTCATCGCGTACTCATCGAGTGCTCATCGCAATCTCGACCTACTTCCCACTCGCGAGGTACCTCTCCCCGCACGGAGGTTCCGTACGGGCTGTGCTTACGTTCTTGCGGTGCTTGTCTGTGCGTTCCGCTCCACGTGCTCGCGCAGCTCCGCGAGGTCGAACGGACCCGGGCCCCGGAAGGCCCGGTTGAATGCCCGGCGCCGGACGGCCTGCTCGAGACAGGACGGAACGGAGTGCACATAAGCACCCCGACCGGGCAGCCTACCGCGAAGATCGGGGATCAGGCTGCCCCTGATCAGCACCACTCGCAGCAGAGCATCCTTGTCGGCGCGCTCCCGGCAGCCCACGCAGGTCCGCTGAGGGCACGCCCGACCACGCGTCCGGCCAGACACTGCCTAAGTCTACCTCCCCGAAGCCCCGAAACCCCGTGGGGGGTAAGGGCCCCGTTACTCATTCGCGGCCGGTCCGTAAACCTCCGACCACGCTCTGTGACCGAGCTCAGTCGGGTCAGGCGGGCCGGTCCTGGGACTGGCCGGCGCCGGCTGCCTCGGCGGTGTCCGGGCGGATGTCGATACGCCAGCCGGTCAGCCGGGCGGCGAGCCGGGCGTTCTGCCCTTCCTTGCCGATGGCCAGTGACAGCTGGTAATCGGGCACAGTGACCCGCGCCGAGCGGGCCGCCAGATCCAGGATCTCCACCTTGCTCACCCGGGCCGGCGAGAGGGCGTTCGCCACCAGCTCGGCCGGGTCCTCGGACCAGTCCACGATGTCGATCTTCTCGCCGTGCAGCTCCGCCATGACGTTCCGCACCCGGCCGCCCATCGGGCCGATGCAGGCGCCCTTGGCGTTGAGTCCGGAGCGGGTGGACCGTACGGCGATCTTGGTGCGGTGGCCCGCCTCGCGCGCGATGGCCGAGATCTCGACCGAGCCGTCCGCGATCTCCGGGACCTCCAGCTCGAAGAGCTTCTTGACCAGGTTGGGGTGGGTGCGCGAGAGGGTCACCGACGGGCCGCGGACGCCCTTGGCGACGCGGACGACGTAGGTGCGCAGCCGGGTGCCGTGTGCGTAGTCCTCGCCGGGGACCTGCTCCTGCGGCGGCAGGATGGCCTCCAGCTTGCCGATGTCCACCAGCACGCTCTTGGGGTCCTTGCCCTGCTGGACGACGCCGGCCACGACATCGCCCTCGCGGCCCGCGTACTCGCCGAAGGTGACCTCCTCCTCGGCGTCCCGCAGCCGTTGCAGGATGACCTGCTTGGCCGTCGTGGCGGCGATCCGGCCGAAGCCGGTCGGGGTGTCGTCGAACTCCCGTGGCTCGGCACCCTCTTCGAGCTCCTCCGGGCTCTCCTTGGCCCACACCGTGACGTGACCGGTCTTTTGGTTCAGCTCGACGCGCGCGTCCCGCCTGCTGCCCTCGGTGCGGTGGTACGCGATGAGGAGGGCCGACTCGATCGCCTCGACCAGCAGGTCCAGGGAGATCTCCTTCTCCCTGACCAGCCCGCGCAGGGCACTCATGTCGATGTCCACGGCTACGCCTCCTCGTTCTCGTTCCCGGCGGCTTCGGCGTCGCCGGCCGCGGAGGTGCGCCGCGGCTGGTCCGCGGCCTTGCGGTTGAACTCGATCTCGACCCGCGCCTTGGCGATCTCCTCGAAGCCGAGCCTGCGAGTTGTGGGCTTGCGCCCCTTGACCCCGGGCACCTCCAGATCGACGCCCTCGTCGTCGACGGCGGTGATGCGGGCGGTCAGCTCGCCGCCGCCGGCCGCCTCGGTGAGCTGTGCCTTGATGAGCCGCCCGGTGGCGCGGCGATAGTGCCGCTGCTCGGTCAGCGGGCGGGCGGCCCCTGGGGAGGTGACCTCCAGCACATAGGGGGCGCCGCCCATCGCGTCGCTCTCGTCGAGCACTTCGGAGAAGGCGCGGCTCAGTTCCGCGCAGGTGTCCAGCTGAACCCCGTCATCAGCGTCCACCACGACACGCAGGACGCGTCGTTTTCCGGCCGGGGTCACATCGATCTCTTCGAGATCCAACCCCCTCTTGCTGACGAGAGGTTCCAGCAGTCCGCGCAGCCTCTCGCTCTGGGTGGTGCTCATCCGGGTGACTCCTCGGCCGCGTGTGCTGTTGTAGGGGGGCCTTGTGACAGGGGCGTGTCGCCGACCAAGCCTATCGTCTGTGGCGCGCTGCGCCGACCCGGTCGCGGAACGCGCGGCTGTCCGGCGTCCGGGTGCGGGCCGGCCGGGCAGGGGTGGCCCCGGGCGGCAGCGGGAAGAAGCCCGGGTACTCTCGCGGGGCGTGACCAGCGTCCCACTGCGGTCACAAGTCCGGGCGAGGCCGCAGTCCGTCTGGCCGTTCCACCGCCCACACCCAGGGAGTGCACATGCCGCTCACGCCGTCACCGACGGCGGCACGACCACGCCGCAGGTCTGTACTGACCGGCGCCCTAGGCGCCACGGGAGCGGCGTTCGGCCTGCCACTCGTCGCGGCCTGTACGGACGAGGAGGCGCCCGGCAGCGCCGACGCGGAGCACACCGAAGCGGCACGGCGGCTGCACAGGAGAGCCGCCAGGGACAGCGAGCAGTTGCTGGCCCGCTACGACGGCACCGTCAAGGTGCATCCCGCGCTCGCCGCCCGGCTGCGCCCGCTGCGCGAGGAGGTGGCCCGGCACGTCCGCGTGCTCCGCGGCAGCGAGTCCGGCACCCGGGCACCCGCCCCGGCTCCCTCCGCCTCGCACGGCTCCCGGCCGCCGACCGGCTCGGCGAGCCCCTCACGCTCCGGGGAGCCGGACGGTGGACCGGCGGGCGGACCGGCCGGCCCCTCCGAGCGGCCGCCCAGCCCGGACACCGCTTCCGTACCGAAGAGCGAGAAGGCGGCCCTCGCGGAGCTCGCCAAGGCGGAGCGCCGACTGGCCGCCGCCCGCACCAAGGCGCTGGAGAGCGCACCGGCCGAGTTCGCCAGGCTGCTGGCATCGGTGGCCGCCTGCGGCGCGGCACACGGGTACCTCCTCGGCGAAGCGGGCGAGGACGGCGAGCGCGACGCGCCCCAGGGCAGCGGCGAAAGCAGCGAGGGAGAGGCGGACGGATGAAGGAACTGACCGCCGCGCAGGCCGCGTTGCGGGCCGAGCACGCCGCCGTCTACGGCTACGGAGTCGTCGGCGGGCGGATAGGAGAGGAGCGCAAGAGCGAGGCGCGCGAGTGCTACGAAGCACACCGGGCCCGCAGGGACACGCTGCGGCGCACCATCCGCTCGCTCGGCGGCGAACCGGAACCGGCCGCAGCCGCCTACACACTGCCCTTCGCCGTGCCCGACAGCGGGGCGGCCGTACGGCTCGCGGCACAGCTGGAGGACCGCCTCGCCGGGGTGTACGCGGACCTGGTGCGGGCAAGCGAGGGGGCGCGGCGGCGCGCGGCTGCCGACGCACTGCGGGAGGCGGCGGTCCGTTCAGTGCGCTGGAAGGGCAGCGGTGTGGCCTTCCCCGGCCTGACCGAACTGGGCGCCGGGGACTCGCCGGCCTCCCCCTCCGGGGCACCGAGCAGTCCGCGCGCCCCGGGCACGCTGTGACCGCGCCGGGCGCGTACGCCGGGCGCGCTCCTTCGACGACTCCGCTGAGTCGGCTGAGCGAGCCGAGCAGGCTGAACGAGCTGAGCAGGCTGAGAAACACGTACTGAAGAAAGGCCCGTCCGGAATGGCTTCCGTGCTGCCACTCGAACCTCCGCAGCGGCTGCTGCGCACGCTGGCGTCCCAGCAGGGCGCCGCTGCGGCGACCGCGGCGCAGAACTGGCTGGAGGGGCTCTCCGCGCTGCTGGAGCGGTGGTTGCAGCAGTGGGAGCTGGTGGCCGAACGAGTGGTGACGCCGGGCGGGCGCAGCAGTGTGGTGGTTCTGGTGCGGCAGGCGGACGGTACGCCGGCCGCACTGAAGCTCCCCGCCCCCGATGGTGCCCCGGCACCGGTGCGGGCAGCGCGCGAGTACGAGGCGCTGACCGCCTGGCACGGGCTGGGCGCCGTACGGGTGCTGCGGGCCGCGCCGGAAGAGGGCGTGCTGCTGCTGGAGCGGCTGCGGTGCGAGGTGTCGCTGCGGTCGCTCCCGGAGGCGAAGGCGACGCTGGAGGCGGTTTCGGTGGTGCGGCGCCTGTGGGTGCCGCCGCCGGCCGGCCACGGCCTGGAGACGGTCGCCGAGCACACCTGCGTGGAAGCTGCACAGATGCGCTCCGCTGTGCCGCCGGACGCCGAACCGCTGGTGGCCGCCGCGCTGGAGGCCCGCGAGGCGATGCTGGCCGAGCCTGCCGAGGGTGAGCAGGTGCTGCTGCACGGGGACTTCAGACAGGGCGCCGTGCTGGCCGCCTCCGAATCGGATGAGCGGGCGCACTGGCTGACCGTTGGGCCCGACCCCGTGGTGGGCGAGTCCGCCTACGACCTGGCGCGGCTGGTGCGCGACCGGCTGCACGACCTGATGGCGTCCACCGGCGCGGCTGCCGTCACCCGGCGCCGCGTCAACAAACTCGCCGACTCACTGGACGTCCCGCGCGAACGGGTGCGCCAGTGGAGCCTCTACCGCGCCGTCGAGTCCGCCTGCCGGCAGTACGCGGGCGGCAACACGGCGGACGCGGAGATGCTGCTGGAGTTCGCCGCCTGGCTGTGACGCGCCGAGGGCCTCTGGCGTGCCCAACGGCCCCGGCGCGCCGAGGGCCCCTGCTGCCGGGAGCCAGGGGCCCTTGCCGTATCGGCACTCAGCCCTGGGTGAGCCGGGCCACCGCCTCGTCGATCGGCAGCTCCTCGCGCTCGCCCGTACGCCGGTCCTTCAGCTCGACGCGACCGTCCTTGATGCCCCGTCCGGCGATCAGGATGGTCGGCACGCCGATCAGCTCGGCGTCGGTGAACTTCACGCCCGGCGAGACGCTCGTACGGTCGTCCACCAGCACCCGCACACCTGCCGCGCCGAGCCGGTCCGCGATCTCCAGTGCCGCCTCGGTCTGCTGCGCCTTGCCCGCCGCGACCACGTGCACATCGGCGGGGGCGACCTCGCGGGGCCAGTACAGGCCGTGTTCGTCGGCGTGCTGCTCGGCGAGCGCCGCAACGGCGCGGGAGACTCCGATGCCGTAGGAGCCCATGGTGACGCGCACGGGCTTGCCGTCCTGGCCGAGCACGTCCAGCTCGAACGCATTGGCGTACTTGCGGCCCAGCTGGAAGATGTGGCCGATCTCGATGGCGCGGTCCAGCTCGATGCCGGTGCCGCACTTGGGGCAGGGGTCGCCCGGCTCGACAACGACGACGTCGAGGTACTGGTCGACCTCGAAGTCCCGGCCGCACACCACATTGCGGGCGTGCTTGCCCGCCTCGTTGGCGCCGGTGATCCACGAGGTGCCGGGGGCCACCCGCGGGTCGGCGAGGTAGCGGAACGCCTTGCCCGCCATGCCGCCCTGCGGGCCCACATAGCCGCGGACCAGGTCGCCGCGGCCCTCGAAGTCCTCCGCTGTGACCAGCTCGACCGTCGCGGGCGCCAGCTGCTCGGCGAGCTTGCCCAGGTCCACCTCGCGGTCGCCGGGGACACCGACCGCGGTGATCTCGCCGTCCACCTTGACCAGCAGGTTCTTCAGCGTCGCCGAAGCGGGCACGCCCAGGTGCTCGGCGAGCGTCTCGATGGTGGGGGTGTCCGGGGTGTCCAGCTTCTCCACCGGACCGTGGCCCTCGGTGGAGGACGGCGGCACGGTGACCGAGACGGCCTCGGTGTTCGCCGCGTAGCCGCACTGCGGGCACTGCACATATGTGTCCTCGCCGGCCGCGGCGGGAGCCAGGAACTCCTCGGAGGCCGAGCCGCCCATGGCGCCGGAGACGGCCGAGACGATGCGGTAGTCCAGCCCAAGACGCTCGAAAATGCGCTGGTAGGCGACGCGGTGCGCGGCGTAGGACTCGGCCAGTGCCTCGTCCGAGACGTCGAAGGAGTAGGAGTCCTTCATCGTGAACTCGCGGCCCCGCAGAATGCCGGAGCGCGGGCGGGCCTCGTCCCGGTACTTGGTCTGGATCTGGTAGACGATGACCGGGAGGTCCTTGTACGAGGTGCACTGGTCCTTGACGACCTGCGTGAAGATCTCCTCGTGGGTGGGGCCCAGGAGGTACTCGCCGCCCTTGCGGTCCTTGAGGCGGAAGAGCAGATCGCCGTACTCCTCGTAGCGCCCCGAGACCTCGTAGGGCTCCTTGGGCAGCAGTGCCGGAAGCAGCACCTCCTGGCCGCCGATGGCGTCCATCTCCTCGCGGACGATGCGGGTGACGTTCTCCAGCACCTGCTTGCCCAGCGGGAGCCACGTCCAGATCCCGGCGGCGGTACGGCGCACATAACCGGCGCGGACCAGCAGCTTGTGGCTGAGCGTCTCCGCGTCGGCCGGGTCGTCACGCAGCGTCTTCAGCATCGACCTGGACAAACGCTGGACACGGGCTGCCATGGGGGACTCCTGCTCGGGATGAACTGGCGATGAGTGACGGAACACGTCGATGCGGAGCCTATCGGCCCGCACCGGCAGCACGGAAACGAGATGTCACCGCCGCAGCCGCCGCCTCACCCCCGCGCCAACGGCAACCAGGCCCCCATCACCACATAAGGCTGCGGAGCGCTCGGGAACTGGACCCGGCGGGCCAGGTCGCGGTAGCCGAGGCGGCGGTAGAGGGCGCGAGCCGGGCTGTCGAAGTCGAGCGCCGAGAGGAGGGAGCGGGGCTCGGTGGCCGCGTCGGTGAGGTGGGTGATCAACTCGCGTCCGATGCCGCGGCGCTGGAAGGCGGGGTGCACATGCAGCTCGGTGATCACGAAGGTGTCCTCCAGCCAGTCCTCGTTGCCCTGCTGGCGCAGATACGGCTCGACCACCGTGGACCACCACTGGGAGCGGTCGTTGGGCATTCCGTAGATGAACCCGACGAGGCGGCCCTCCTCGGTGGTGGCACCCAGTGCGCGGGCGCCTGGGGAGGTCATATGGCGCAGCACGATGTGCCGTCGTACGCCGATCTCCTCGTCCGTCAGGCCGAAGGCGACCGCCTGGACGGCGAGCGCCTCGTCGACGCGGGCTGCGAGGTCGAGCGGGCCGGTGACCACTCTCCGGGGATCCGGGAGCTGTCCCCCGGCTGTGTGCGGCATGGCCGGGAGGCTACTTCCTCGGCCGTGTCCACGCGAAGAGGCGGCGCAGCACGGGCAGTCCGCGGGCGGCCGGTCAGAAAAGGACGCTCATGAACGCGCCGACCTCGCGGAAGCCGACGCGGCGATAGGCGGCGCGCGCGGGGGCGTTGTAGTCGTTGACGTAGAGGCTCACCACCGGGGAGACCTCGCGCAGCGCGTAGTCGATGACGGCGGCCATACCGGTCTCCGACAGGCCCTCGCCGCGCCGCTCGGGGGCCACCCAGACGCCCTGGATCTGGCAGGCGTAGGGGGTGGCGGCGCCGATCTCCGCCTTGAAGACGACGCGGCCGCCCTCGATACGCGCGAAGGAGCGCCCGGTGCTGACGAGCTCGGCGACCCGGGCCTGGTAGACGAGTCCGCCGTCGCCGGACAGCGGGGAGACGCCTACCTCCTCGGTGAACATCGCCACGCAGGCGGGCAGCACCAGCTCCATCTCGCTCTTGGCGACCCGGCGCACCAGTGGGTCGGGCGCGACCTCTGCCGGCATCCGGTCGGTGACCAGCAGCGGCTGGTGGGGCCGCACCTCCCTGGGCGGCCCCCAGTGCGGCTCCAGGTGCGCCCACAGCGCCGCCGTCGGGCCTGCGGGGCCGACGATGGACGAGCAGCGGCGGCCCTGGCGGCGGGCCCGCTCGGCGAACGCGCGTACGGCCTCGGGGCCGGCGCACAGGGGGACGAGGTTGGCTCCGTTGTAGCAGAGGGCTTCCAGCCGGCCGTCCTGGTACCAGCCCCACATCTCGCCGCCGAGGCGCCAGGGGTCGAGCCCGGAGCTGCGCACGCGGGCCGCGACGAACGCGTTGTTGACCGGCTCCCGGCGCAGAACGGCGAGCGCGTCCTCGAGCTCGGCCGGTTCGACGACCCTGGTGGAAGTGGTGGTCAACAACGTCTCGGTGCCTCACCGTGCGGCCCGTGGGCGTAGGGAACGATCTGCTGGCACTGTACCTGTGCGCACAGAATGCCGCCGCCGCGCGGCCTTGCGGGGCCGCGCGGCGGTTGCTGGAGTGCTGGTCTGCAGGGTTGCTGGAGTGCGGGATTGCCGGCCTGCGGGAGGGTGGGCGAGCAGTCGGCCGTCAGGGGGCGGTCAGCCCGCTGCCGTCACCACCGGCTCGCCGGAGGCGATCCCGTCCTTCTCCATCTGCTCGGCGATCTTCATGGCCTCGTCGATGAGGGTCTCGACGATCTTGGACTCGGGGACGGTCTTGATGACCTCGCCCTTGACGAAGATCTGTCCCTTGCCGTTGCCGGAGGCGACACCCAGGTCGGCCTCGCGGGCCTCGCCGGGGCCGTTGACGACACAGCCCATGACGGCCACGCGCAGCGGGACGTCCATGCCGTCCAGTCCGGCGGTGACCTCGTCGGCGAGCTTGTAGACGTCCACCTGGGCGCGGCCGCAGGAGGGGCAGGAGACGATCTCCAGGCCGCGCTGGCGCAGACCGAGGGACTCCAGGATCTGGATGCCGACCTTGACCTCCTCGGCGGGCGGCGCCGAGAGGGAGACCCGGATGGTGTCGCCGATGCCCTCGCTGAGCAGGGCGCCGAAAGCGACGGCCGACTTGATGGTGCCCTGGAAGGCGGGCCCGGCCTCGGTGACGCCGAGGTGCAGCGGGTAGTCGCAGCGCTGGGCCAGCAGCCGGTAGGCGTTGACCATCACGACCGGGTCGTTGTGCTTGACCGAGATCTTGATGTCGCGGAAGCCGTGCTCCTCGAAGAGCGAGCACTCCCACAGCGCGGACTCGACCAGCGCCTCGGGGGTGGCCTTGCCGTACTTCTCCAGCAGCCGCTTGTCCAGCGAGCCCGCGTTGACGCCGATCCGGATCGGGGTGCCGGCGGCGGAGGCCGCGGCGGCGATCTCCTTGACCTTGTCGTCGAACTGCTTGATGTTGCCGGGGTTGACGCGGACGGCGGCGCAGCCGGCGTCGATGGCCTGGAAGACGTACTTCGGCTGGAAGTGGATGTCGGCGATCACCGGGATCTGCGACTTGCGGGCGATCGTGGCGAGCGCGTCAGCGTCGTCCTGGGTGGGACACGCCACGCGGACGATCTGGCAGCCGGACGCCGTCAGCTCGGCGATCTGCTGAAGCGTCGAGCCGATGTCCGAGGTGCGGGTCGTGGTCATGGACTGCACGGACACGGGCGCGTCGCCACCGACTGCGACCGTTCCTACCTGGATCTTCCGGCTGACCCTGCGGTCGGCGAGCTTGGCCGGAACATCCGGCATTCCGAGCGAAATCGCTGTCATCAGCGTGCAACCCCAACGGTGTCGTTCAAGTCCCGGGTTCGACGGGCTCCCGTGTCCCGAGATTACGGCACCGGCCTCGTGCGGAGCACATCGTTCCCTGGAGAATGCGGCAAATGGTGACGCCCGTGCGAAATCGCACGGGCGTCAGGGGCCAGAACAAGCCGCCGGTCAGCCGGTGAGTCTGACCGGATTCACCACGTCGGCCACCAGCACCAGAAGGGTGAAGCACAGGAAGATACCGGCCACCACATAGGCGACGGGCATCAGCTTGGCCACGTCGAAGGGGCCGGGGTCGGGGCGCCGGAAAACCTTGGCCAGATTTCGCCGCAGCGACTCCCACACGGCGCCGGCGATGTGTCCTCCGTCCAGCGGGAGCAGCGGCAGCATGTTGAACAGGAACAGGCTCAGATTGAAGCCCGCGACCAGGAAGAGCATGGTCGCCACCCGCTGGCTCGGCGGGATGTCGAGCGAGAAGACCTCGCCGCCCACCCTGGCGGCGCCCACCACGCCCATCGGCGAGTCCTGCTTGCGCTCGGCGCCGTCGAAGGCCGCGTTCCACAGGTCGGGCACCTTGCTCGGCAGGTTGACCAGGGCCTCGACGCCGTTGGCCATCATGTCGCCCATCCGGTCCACGGCCTGCGGGAAGGACTGCTCCACGATGCCGCTGGCCGGGGTGAAGCCGAGGAAACCGGCCGTCACGTACTCGTCGGGGACATAGCTGCCGCGGCCGTCGGACTTGGCGACCTTGTTCTTGATCAGGTCGGCGTGCAGCGTGCGCCGGGCGCCGTCCCGCTCCACCGTGATGGCGGCGGGGCCCGTGGTGTCGCGGATGTGCTGCTGGAGAGCGCCCCAGTCCGCGACCCGCTGTCCGTCGAAGGCGACGATCTTGTCACCCGGCTCGAGGCCGGCCGCCTTTGCCGGGGAGTCCTTGGCGCCCTTGGGGCACTTGTCGGTCTGCGCCGAGGCGGGGATCACACACTCCGAGACCGTGGAGACGGTGGTGGTCTGGGTGTTGATACCGAAGGTCATCAGCACCGTCAGAAAGATCACCACGGCCAGCACCAGGTTCATGAACGGCCCGGCGAACATCACGATGACGCGCTTCCACGGCTTGCGCGTATAGAGCATCCGGTGCTCGTCACCGGGCTGGAGCTCCTCGTACGCGGCTGCGCGGGCGTCCTCGATCATGCCGCGGAACGGCGAGGAGGAGCGCTGCCGTACGGCGCCGTCGTCGCCGGGCGGGAACATGCCGATCATGCGGATGTAGCCGCCGAGCGGCACCGCCTTGATGCCGTACTCCGTCTCGCCCTTGCGCTTGGACCACAGAGTGGGGCCGAAACCCACCATGAACTGCGGCACCCGTACGCCGAACATCTTGGCCGTCGAGAAGTGGCCCAGTTCGTGCCAGGCGATGGAGAACAGCAGGCCGACGACGAAGACGACTATGCCGAGGATGGTCATGAACGCCGTCATGCGCGGGCCTCCGCTGTTGCTGTGGCGGAACGTGCCGCCAGTTCACGGGCGCGGGCGCGCGCCCAGCTCTCTGCGGCCAGGACATCGGGAAGGGTCAGCCCGGTTCCGTTCGGTGTGCCGTGCTCTTCGACCACAGCGGCAACCGTATCCACGATGCCTGTGAACGGCAGCGTTCCGGCCATGAACGCCTCGACGCACTCCTCGTTCGCGGCGTTGAAGACGGCGGGGGCCGTACCGCCCAGCGCGCCCACATGGCAGGCCAGCGGGACGGAAGGGAACGCCTCTTCGTCCAGCGGGTAGAAGTCCCAGGACATCGCCTCGGTCCAGGAGAAGACCGGTCCGGAGTCCGGCACCCGCTCGGGCCAGCCGAGGCCGAGCGCGATCGGCAGCCGCATGTCAGGGGGGCCGCACTGGGCAAGGGTCGAGCCGTCCGTGAACTCCACCATCGAGTGGACGGCCGACTGCGGATGGACCACCACCTTGATGCGGTCGAAGGGGATGTCGTAGAGCAGATGCGCCTCGATGACCTCCAGCCCCTTGTTGACCAGGGTGGCCGAGTTGATGGTGATGACGGGGCCCATGTCCCAGGTGGGGTGGGCCAGCGCCTGCTGCGGGGTGACGTCGGCGAGCTCGGCTCTGCTCCGGCCGCGGAACGGGCCGCCCGAGGCGGTGACCAGCAGCTTGCGCACCTCGGCGCGGGTGCCGCCCATGAGGGCCTGGAAGAGCGCGGAGTGCTCCGAGTCGACGGGCACGATCTGGCCGGGCGCGGCCACCTCCTTGACCAGGGGCCCGCCGACGATCAGCGACTCCTTGTTGGCCAGCGCCAGCACCCGGCCCGCCTTCAGCGCTGCCAGGGTCGGGGCCAGTCCGATGGAGCCGGTGATGCCGTTGAGCACGGTGTGGCACGGGGAGGCGGCCAGTTCCGTCGCGGCCTCCGGGCCCGCCAGCACCTCGGGCAGCGGCTCTCCGGCGCCGTACGCCTCGCGCAGCGCCGTACGCAGCGCGGGCACGGTCTCCTCGCGGGCGACGGCCACTGTGCGCACCCGGAGCCGGCGTGCCTGCTCGGCCAGCAGCTCGACCCGGCCGCCCGAGGCGGCCAGCGCGGTGACCCGGAAACGGCCGGGGTTCTGCAGCACGACATCGACGGCCTGTGTGCCGATCGAACCTGTGGAGCCGAGGATCACGATGTCGCGCGGTGCACCCGTCTGCGGCGCTGCCGGGCCACTGCCGTTGCCGGAGTGCTCCGGAGACCCAGTGCCGGAGTAGCGCAGATGCGGGTCAGCGAGGGAGTCGGTCATGCCCCCATTGTGTCCGCTCCCCGGACCCGGCCGGACAGCGCACCGGGTGCGAGGCCGGGTGCACGCGGAGACCGGTGCGCGGGTGAGGGGCGCGCGGGAGGGCAGCGGTGGGCCTTCCGGCGCGCTGCCGGGATCGCCTGGTGTCGTGCCGATGTTCTGCTGATGGCCTGCCAATGGCCTCTTCCCTGCCGAGTACGATCACGCCCATGCCGCCGCGCGATCAGAACAGGCTGCCGCTCAGTCAGCTCCGTCAGCGAAGTGGCACCCCAGGACGCGTCGAACCAACTAAACTTGACGATTTGGCCGGGAGCCGGGAGCCGGGAGCCGGGAGCCGGGAGCCGGGAGCCGGAAGCCGGAAGCCGGAAGCCGGAAGCCCGGAGCGTGCTGTTCCCGGAAGCCCGGAGCGTGCTGTTCGTGGTCAGGACGGCGACCACGTTGCACCGTCTCCTCGACGCCGCACCGGCCCTCGCCGGCGACCGGCGGATCCGGCTCCACGTCACGCTCGTGCCCGGCTCGGAGTTCGAAGCCGACGCCCTGGCCCCGCTCGACGGGCTGCGGGCGCTGCAGCTGCCCTGGGAAGAGGCCACCCAGCGGTCCTTCGCGCTGATACTGGCCGCCTCGGCGCGCGGTGAACTGCACCGGCTGCGCGGGCCGCTGACGCTGCTGCCGCACGGCGCGGGCTTCAGCAAGCGGATGCCCGCCCTGCCGGACGAGCCCGGCGACGGCGCGCCGGCCCAGCCGGAGGGCGACGCGGCCAACGGGCTCCACCCCGACCAGTTGCTGCGCCCCGACGGCGCCCCGCTCGCCCGACTGCACGCCCTCGCCCACCCAGGCCAGCTCGAACGGCTGGCCGCGCACTCACCGCGCGCCGCCGTGCCCGCCGCCGTCGTCGGTGACCCGACACTCGACCGGCTCCTGGAGTCGCAACCGCGCCGGGACCGCTACCGGCACGCCCTGCGGACCGGCCGGCGGAAGCTGGTGGTGACCCTTTCCACCTGGGGCCCGGAGTCGCTGCTGACGCGCCGCCCCGGACTGCCGCTGCGGCTGGCGACGGAACTGCCGTACGACGCCTACCAGACGGCGCTGGTGCTGCACCCGAACGAGCATGCGTACAAGGGGAGATTCGGGCTCGGACTGGACCTCACCCCCGAGCGGAAGGCCGGGGTGCTGCTGCCCTCCCCGTACGAGGAGTGGGCGGCGCTGCTGGTCGCAGCGGACTGCGTCATCACCGACCACGGCTCAACAGCGCTGTACGCGGCGGCACTCGGCCTCCCCGTGCTGGGCGCCTACGACGGCGGGAGCGAGCTGCTGCCCGGCACACCCATGGCCCGGCTGCTGGAGGCGGCGCCGCGGCTGGACGAGCAGGCGCCGTACGTACGTCTGCTCGAACGCGTGCTGGCGGAGCACCGGCCGGAGTCCGTGCGCGCGGTGGCGGCGGACGCCTTCGCGCGGCAGGGGAACGCGGTGGGAGAGCTGCGCAGGCGCCTCTACGCACTGTTGGACCTCGCCCCGCCCCCGGTGCCCCCGGAACCGGAGCCGCTGCCGCTGCCGACCGAGGTGGCGCGGCGGTCGCCCGCTCCGTCGGTCTTCGCCCTGGACGGCGAGGTGGACGCGGACCCCGGCGGGGACGCGAACGGCGCAGGGGACATGGTGCGGGTTGTGCGGCGCCCCGTTTCGGGCCGCGTCGGCGACCATCTGGCGGCCAAGGAGGACTGGGCGGGGCTGCGCCATGTGCAGAGCGCGGGGCTGCTGTACCGGCACTGGGACGGGCACGCTGCCACGGCTTCGGTACGCGAGTGGAGCGCCGGTGTGCTCGCGGCGTACCCGGGGTGCCGTACGGCTGCCGCAGTACTCGCGGAGGACCGGTGTGTGCTGCGGGTGCGGGACGGCGGGCTGCTGGACATGCGGCTGGAGTCCGCGCCTGCTGGGGTCGATCCGGTGGCGGCGCTGTGCGGGGTGCACATATGGCTCGTCAAGCGGCGCGCGGCCGTGCCCGCCGGGCAGCGGGTGCGGTGCGAGGTGGGCGGCCGGCGTGTGGTGGCGGTGCTGCAGCCCCTGCCGGACGCAGGGGCTGGGCCAGGCTAGGGCTTGGCCTCAAGCGCCGCAGACGCGCCCGAAGGGGCGCGGGGAACTGCTCCCCCAAGCTCTTCGAGCAGGGGGTACCCCCACCAGCCACAACCAACCCGCAGTCCGCAGACCACAGCCAGGGGCACCCCCTCGCCGGAACCCGACCGCCGGGCCCCTAACCGCGCTTCACAACTAACCGCGCTCCACAACCCCACCCGCGCGGGCCTCGATGGCGAGGGCCCGCGCACGGTGCGCCGCGGCCGTCTCGTCCTCACCCGCCTCGGCGAAATCGGCCAGCGCATGCAGGGCGGCGGCCTCGTCGTGGTCGGCGCCACGGGTGCGGGCGCTGGCGAGGGCCCGCTCGTAGAGCGCCCCTACGCGGGCGTCATCGGAGGCGGCGTCCAGCCGGCACAGAGCACGGGCGAGCTCGTAGGCCGTGCGCCCGATCATCCGTTCGCGGTCCTGCTCAACAGCCATGTCGTGGGCACGCTCCAGCTCCTCTGCCGCGCCCTGCGGGTCGCCCTGGTCGATGAGCGTCTTGCCGAGCAGATAGCTCTGCAACAGGACGCCATAAGGGTTGGGGATCTCTTCATGGATGCGGCGGGATGCCGTGAACTGCTCCACGGCGCTCGCCAGATCGCCCTCCGCACGGTGCAGCAGTCCGCGGAATTCGAGCGTGGAGGCGCGGAGTTTGGGCTCCCCCGGCAATGCTGCCGCGGCTTCCACCGCGTGGTCCATCATGGTGCGGGCCTCCGCCAGGTCGCCCACCTCCCACAGGGCGTTGGCCAGTTGACAGCGCATCCTGGCCTGCGCGGCAAGGTTCTCGGCCCGCTGCGCCGCCGCGAGCCCCGCGCGGAAGGCGTCGATGGCCTCGGCGTGGTGCTGGTGGTCCTTGAAGTGGGTCCACAGGGACTCACACAGGCCCCAGGCGTCGGCGTCGCTCTCCGGATCGCCCCTTTCGCCATGGCCACGGGCCAGGTGCACGCACGCGTACAGTGCCGACTCCTCGGCGCGCATCCAGCGTGCCGCCTCCGCCCTGTCGCCGAAAGCCACATCCGGTGCGTACGGCAGCGGGAGCACAGCCGTGGCGAACCGCATGCGGGAGCCGGTGAGCAGCTTGTCGGCCTCTTGCAGCTGCCGCCGGTACCAGCGCACCACCCGGCGCACGGCTGCTGCCGCCTCCGCCGGGTCGCTGTCGTCGCGTGCGCGGCGTTGGGCGTGGGCACGCAACAGATCGTGCATGCGCAGCCGCTCTGCTGCGCCGTCGCCCTCCCCCTCCCGCTGCCAGACGGCGACCAGGTTGGCGTCCTCCAGTTCGCCCAGTGCGTCGTAGACGGTGTCCGGGTCGGTGGTACCGAGCAGCGCGGCAGCCGACGCAGCGGTGAAGGTCGGCCCCGGGTGCTCGGCGAGCAGCCGGTAGAGGCGGGCCGCGGGCGCGCTCAGCTCCCGGTAGGCGGCGTCCCACACGGCTTCGACCACGGGCAGCCCCTCCTCGTCGAGTTCGGTCCGCAGCGCGGCCACCAGCCGCTCGGGCGGCCTGCGCCGATGGGTGCGCAGATAGCGGCCGGCGACGTGCAGCGCCGCGGGCAGTCCGCCGCACAGCCGGGCGATTTCGGCGACCGTCCCCGGACCGCCCGCCGGGCGGGTGCCCTCCAGAACGGAGTGCAGCAGCCCTTCCGCCGCCTGGCCGGGCAGCGGGCCGAGCGGCACCTCCAGCGCGCCCAGCAGGCCGTCCAGACGCCTGCGGCTGATGACGATGGCGACGCTCTCGGAGGAGACGGGCAGCAGGGGCTCGACCTCGCTGGTGTAGGCCACGTTGTCGAGGACGACGACGAGTTCCCGGTCCGTGGTGTGCTGCTCGTACTGGCGGCGGCGCCCGGCGAAGTCCTTGGCCAGCCACGGCTCGTACACGCCCAGCCCGCGCAGCAGTACCGCCAGCACGTCCCCGGGAGCCACGGCCCCCTCCCGGCGTACGTCGTCCAGGTCGACGTACAGGGCGCCGCACCCGCGCTCGCGGTAGGTCTCGTGCGCCAGACGGAGCCCCAGTGCGCTCTTGCCGACACCGCCGATCCCACTTACGGCCACGACCAGCGGCCGCACCACATCGGAGCGCCCACGGCGCTGCACCAGTGCCCGTGCGATGTCGGCCCGTTCGGTGTCCCGGTCCTCGAAGTACGCCGCTTCGACGGGCAGTTGCACCGGAGGTGCCGTGGGCTGCTGCGGTGCCGCGTGCGTGTGGTGGTGCACGGCTCCGATGCTGGCCGCCTGGACGATGGCGCCGGTGCTGACCTGCCCGTCGACGGTGTTGCGCGTCTGCTCGCTCACGCCCCAACTCTAGGGCGGGCGCCCGGTGCTGGGCAGGGGCGCCGGTGGTCCCTCGGCGGGAGCGGGGAACTGCGGATCAGGGGATGCGGCGGTGCACGTTCTCCTTCTTGGCCGGCCCCGGGGTGGCGTCGGCGATCCAGGGGCCCTCGGTGGACGCGTCGATCACACCCTCTTCCAGCCAGGTGTAGGAGCCGTCCAGCACCTCACGGACAACCTTGTTGTCGAGGTCGTCGGTGTTGCTCCACAGCCGCCCGAACAGCTCCTCGACACGGAGGCGTGACTGCCGGCAGAACACGTCGGCCAACTGGTGCGCTGCCTGCCCGTCGGCCCCCTCACGCCGCAGCTTCTCCGCCCGTACGCAGGCAGCGCTCATCGCGAACAGCTCTGCCCCGATGTCCACGATGCGGCCGAGGAAGCCCTGCTTGGTCTCCATCCGGCCCTGCCACCTGGACATGGCGTAGAAGGTGGAGCGGGCCAGTTTGCGCGCCGTACGTTCGACGTAGCGCAGATGCCCGGCGAGGATGCCGAACTCGGCGTACGTACGCGGCAGCCGGCCGGGGCCCGCGACCAGTTTGGGCAGCCACTTGGCGTAGAACGTACCCGCGGCCAGCGCCGCCTTGCGCTTGTCCGCGAGGGTCTTGTCCGGATCGATGAGGTCTCCGGCGACCGACAGATGCGCGTCCACCGCCTCGCGGGCGATCAGCAGATGCATGATCTCCGTCGAGCCCTCGAAGATGCGGTTGATCCGCAGATCGCGCAGCAGCTGCTCGGCAGGGACGCCTCGTTCGCCGCGTGCCGCGAGCGACTCGGCGGTCTCGAAACCCCGGCCGCCGCGGATCTGCACCAGATCGTCCGCCATCCTCCAGGCCATCTCGCTGCCGAACAGCTTGGCGAGCGCCGCCTCGATCCGGATGTCGTTGCGGTCCTCGTCGGCCATCTGCGAGGACAGGTCGACCACTGCCTCCAGTGCGAACGTCGTCGCCGCGATGAAGGAGATCTTGCTGCCGACCGCCTCGTGCTTCGCCACCGGCCTGCCCCACTGGACGCGGGCCTGCGACCACTCGCGGGCGATCTTCAGACACCACTTGCCGGAGCCGACGCAGGTGGCGGGCAGCGACAGCCGGCCGGTGTTGAGGGTGGTCAGCGCGATCTTCAGACCGGCGCCCTCGGGCCCGATCCGGTTCGCGGCCGGTACCCGCACCCGGTGGAAGCGGGTGACGCCGTTCTCGATGCCGCGCAGCCCCATGAAGGCGTTGCGGTTCTCGACGGTGATGCCCTCGGAGCCGGCCTCGACGACGAAGGCCGTGATGCCGCCCTTGTGGCCCTCTGCGCGGCGCGGATCGTCGGCGGCGGGCCTGGGGACGCGCGCCATGACGACCAGGAGATCGGCGACCACCCCATTGGTGGTCCACAGCTTCACCCCGTCGAGCAGATACGTGTCCCCCTCCGGCACAGCCGTGGTGGCCAGCCTCGCCGGGTCGGAGCCGACGTCGGGCTCGGTCAGCAGGAACGCGGAGATGTCGCTGCGCGCACAGCGGGGCAGGAACGCGTCCTTCTGCTCCTGGCTGCCGAACAGTTTCACCGGCTGCGGTACGCCGATGGACTGGTGCGCGGACAGCAGCGCGCCGACGGCCGGGCTGGCGGAGCTGACCAGCGCCAGCGCCTTGTTGTAGTAGACCTGGGTGAGGCCCAGACCGCCGTACTCGGTGCCGACCTTCATACCGAGCGCGCCGAGCTCCTTGAGGCCGGTGAGCACCTCGTCCGGGATACGGGACTCGCGTTCGATCAGCGCACCGTCGATCTTGGCCTCGGCGAAGTCGCGGAGCCTGGCCAGGAATTCCTCGCCGCGCGCGACGTCCTCTGCCGTCGGCTCCGGGTGCGGGTGGATGAGGTCGAGGCGGAAGCGGCCCAGGAACAGCTCCTTGGCGAAGCTGGGCTTGCGCCAGTCCTTCTCTCGGGCTGCCTCGGCGACTTCGCGTGCTTCACGCTCGGAGACGGTCATCTCGCTCACCTCGGAACGGTGTGGAGGCGGATACGCGGTGCGGATTGCTGGCTGCTGGCTGCTGGCTGCTGGCTGCTGGCTGCTGGCTGCTGTACGGAGTCACCCATGAGGGGTACTGACTACCGACGGGTGCTACTCGGTCGTATGTACCCGATTCCTCCCGGTCGTACCAGACGCCGCGCACGAGAAGCACCGTCTCGCCCCGGCGCTGGGCAGGGGTTGCCTCTGTCCGGCTCCCGCAGTCCGCGGGTGAGGTGGGGTTGCGCGCGCAGTTCCTCGTGCCCTTCGGGGCGCGCTAGCGGCTGCCCGGTGTGACCAGGCCCGTCTCGTAGGCGAGGACGACGGCCTGTGCGCGGCTGCCGATGTCCAGCTTGGCCATCGTGCGGTTGAGGTGCGTCTTGACGGTCGACTCGCTGATCACCAGCGTCTCGGCGATCTCGGGGTTGGACAGCCCGCCAGCCACCAGGCGGAGCACGTCCAGCTCCCGGCTGGTGAGCACGTCCAGCGTCTCGGGCGGCGGGGTGGCGGGGTCCGGCTGCGGCGCGTACGCCTCGATGAGGCGGCGGGTGACGCTCGGCGAGAAGAGGGTGTCACCCTCCGCGACGGCCGCAATGGCTGCCAGCAGCCGCTGCGGCCCGGTGTCCTTGAGCAGAAAGCCGCACGCCCCGGCACGCAGCGCCGCGTAGACGTACTCGTCCAGGTCGAACGTGGTCAGCACCAGGATGCGGGGGCGGGGGTCGGGGCCCGCCGCCATGATCTGCTCGGTGGCGACGATACCGCTGGTCCCGGGCATCCTGATGTCCATGAGGATGACGTCGGGCCGCTGCTCGGCGGCGAGTTGGACGGCCTCGTCCCCGTCGGACGCCTCGCCGACGACCTCCATCTGCGGTGCGGCACGCAGCAGCGCGGCGACGCCCGCCCTGATGAGCACCTGGTCATCGACGACGAGCACCCTGGTCGTCACCGTCCGTGTCCCCTCTGTGCCGTCAGGCGGGGAGGATCAGCCGCACCTCGAATCCGCCGCTCGCCCGTGGCCCGGCGTCCAGCCGGCCCCCGTAGATCCTGGCGCGCTCCCGCATCCCAATCAAGCCGTGCCCTCCCGGAGGGGGCGGGCCGGTGCCCGGCGGCGCTGGGGCCCGGGAGCGGTCTTGCCCGCCGCCCGAGCTGCCCCGTCCGTCGTCAGCGACGGTCACCGTCAGCTGCCGGGGCTCGTAGGCGACCGTGACGGCTGCCTGGGCGGGGTAGGCGTGCTTGAGCACATTGGTGAGCGCTTCCTGGACGACGCGGTAGGCGCACTGGCCTGCGCCGGGTGCGAGGGGGCGGGGCTCGCCGGTGACGGTGAACTGTACGGGCACGCCTGCGCCGCGTACCCGGTCGGCCAGTTCGGGCAGCTGGTCGAGCCCGGGGGCCGGACCGAACTCCTCCTGGTCCGCGCTGCCCTGGACGAGCTGCGGGCCGCCGTCTCCGGGCCGGTCGCCGCCCTCCACCCGCAACACGGCCAGCAGGCGGCGGAGTTCGGCCAGTGCCTCGGTGGAGGTGTCGGCTATGGTGCCGAGCGCGCCGCGTGCGGTCTGCGGGTCGGCGTCGAAGACGTAGCCCGCCAGTCCCGCCTGCACGGATATCACCGACATATGGTGCGCCACCACATCGTGCAGTTCGCGGGCGATCCGGACCCGCTCCTCGGCAACCGCGCGCCGCTCCGCACCAGCCCGTTCGCGGCGCAACTGGCCGGTCAGCCGGGCCAGCTCCACATTGCGCTGTGCCGACTTGCGCGCCAGATGGCCGAAGCCGCAGATGACGCAGGTGTAGAGCACGCTCTGGCCCAGCACGGTGGCCCAGGAGCTCTCCTCGCCCGTCGTCCCCGCGAAGTTCCACACTGCCGCGAGCAGCAACGCGCCCAGCGCCGCCTCGCGCAGCGGGCGCATGGACGCGACTGTGTAGAGCGCGAGGAGGGGGCCGAGAGTGTTGACGACGGGCCAGTAGTCGAGCGCGACATACACCGTCCATACAGCGCAGACACCCACGCACAGCGCGAACGGAACACGCCTGCGGGCCACCAGCGGCAGATTCACCGCGCAGGTCAGCGCCACCCCCAGGCCGTCCAGGCCCGACCAGCCCGCCGGGACGCGGTCGTTGCCCAGGAGGAGGCTGACGGCCGTGATGGCGAGCGCGATGGCGCTGTCGTACGCCCAGGCCGGCACGCGCTCAGCTCTGTGGCGCAGTCGGGTCCAGACCGTCGTGCTCCGCATCGTCGCAGCGTAGCCATCCCCCGGCAGCGCGCTCATCCACCGGACGCGCTGTGTGGGACGACCGCTTTCTACCGCTGTGGTACGACGCCGCCGGCCGGCTACCGCAGAAGGACAGCCTCCACTTACCGCCCTACGGTGACGACTGGGGGGCGGGAGCGGCGTAACTTCGGACCTCAGGAAGAGCGCCACGCCCGGGGGACGGGGGCAGGTCACGGGCAGGGGGACCGTGGCCGCAGAAAGCAGCCTCAGGGCGTGGCGCTGTTCGCAGCCGCCTAATGACCGCTGAGCATCAGCACCACGGTGACGAGCGACAGCAGCAGCGCGACGACCGCCACCACAACAGTGAGGGTGCGGCCGATCCGTCGCCGCTGCCACTCCTCGCGCGGGCGCATGGCCCACCTCCCCTGCGTATCCGGCTACGGACCGCACACGAGTACCTCGGAATCGCGTTCTTCAAGGCACTGTAGTGCGCCCGAACAGCGAGCAAGGGTGAGTTGGCGGGTCAGGCAGAGGGCCGGTGGCCCGGGCAGGCGTCCTGACGCGAAGCGGGGCGCAGGGGCCGTTGGCGTGAATCAGGGGACCGCGCGGAAGTGGGTCGTCAGCCTGCCCTCGTCGTCGTGGATGTGGAAGGCGATCATCGGCGGCAGTTCGTAGTCGATGGGCCCGCCCTCCTCGCCCTCCCAGGGCATCTTCAGGGTGGAGACCACACCCGGCGCGGCGACCAGCGGCAGGCCCGCGAAGGTGGTGACCGCGGGGGTGTGGCTGTGCCCGCACAACAGCCCCGCCACATTGCCGTACCGGCCGACGACCTCCGCCAGCCGCTCCTCGCCGAACTGCCGGATGGGGTCGACGTACTGGCCGTGCAGCGCAACCGGGGGGTGGTGGAAGCAGACGAACGCTGGCTTGTCGCCAGGCGCCTTGGCCAGTGCCTGGTCGAGCCACGTGAGAGTGGCGTCGTCGAGGTAGCCGTGCCCCTTGCCCGGCACGCTGGAGTCACACATCAAGAAGGTGGCACCCAGCAGTTGGTGTGCTTGGTTGACCGGCGAGACATCCAAGGCGTCACCGTTCAGCAGCACGGAGCGGTAGGGGCCGCGTGCGTCGTGGTTGCCCGGACAGATCAGCGGAAGCACCCCATGGTCGGCGAAAAGCTTTGCCGCCAGCGTGTATTCGGCTTCCTCACCGTGGTCGGCGATGTCCCCGGTGAGCAGGACGGCGTCGAGTTCGCCGGGCAGGCCGGCGAGGTAGGCGAGCACGCGTTCGGTGCGCTCGCGGGCACGTGCACCGCCGTCGCCCCGGTCCTGGCCGAGGTGGATATCGCTGAACTGCGCGAAAGCGAACATCGGTTGGTTCCTCGCTTGTCGAGTGGCTCGGGCATGCACTGTCGTGCCGGCTGCGCTGTTGCGGGGTTGAGCTTCAGTCGGCCGCTTCCTTGTCGGCTTCCAGGAACGGTGCCGGGTCACTCCTGGGGATCCGGGCTGCCGTACTCAGCTCTTCCAATGGGTGGCGAAGGCGCGCGCCGGGTTGTCCACGAAGAGCTGTTGCCCCGTCGTCACGCCCAGCTCCCGGGCGACACGGGGGCGCAGTACGCGGCTCACATACGGCACCCCGGTCTCGGCTCGGGCCGTGGCCGTGACCGTGTCGCCGCCCAGCAGCAGCTGATCGCCATAGCCCTGCTCCAACAGGTCGGCGAGACTGTCGAAAAGGCGCCAGTCAGTGGCGTGATGAGTGCGCGACGGTCCGTCGAAAACCAGCCAGGCTCCGGACCGTGCCGCCTCGCGCTGCATCCGCACATCCGGACAGCGCCCCAGGTGTCCCAACAGCACGCTGGAAGGCGGAACTTCCTGCTGCGCGCACAGGAGCTCCAGTACGTCCGTCGCACCTGTGCCCAGTTCCAGGTGTACGGCGATGGGCGCACCAGTGGCATGGTGGGCCTCGGCCGCGGCCGTCATGGTCCGCCGTGCGTAAGGGCCGAGCCCGTGGAAGTCGCCCGCCACCTTGATCAGGCCCGCACGGGGCGACTCGCCGCAGACGCCGCCGCGTATCCCGCAGGTCAGCTCCTGGACGAACAGCTCCGCCGGGTCGGACGGCGGCTCCTCGGTGTAGTGCTGGGCCTGGTGCAACCCGGTCGCGGCCACGATCCGGACCCCGGTGCGCCGGGCCAGTTCCACCAGTGCTCCGGAGTGGCGGCCCAGCCCGTAGGGCGTCCACTGCACGAAGCTGCGTCCACCGTGCTCGGCGAATGCGCGCAACTGCCGCTCGGCGGCGCCGGCGTCGGCCAGCTCCTGGCCGGGCAGCCGAGGGCTGCGCAGGAACAGATGATCGTGCGCGTCGCAGACGCCCAGCTCGGCGCCGGGCAGGTCCCCCTCGACGGTACGTACGGCCGGGGCGGCTCCGCCGTCCTGGCGGGTCACGAGCGGGTGCCGGGTTCGGCGGCTTGACAGTCCAGCAGCCGCAGCAGGCCGTCGAGCGCCTCATGGAACGGTCCGGGGTCCCCCGCCGAGCGGGCGAGCACGTAGCCGCCCTGTACGACGGCGACGATCGTGGCGGCCGTACCGGCGGGGTCGAAGGCCGGCCCGAACTCGCCGTTCGCCCGCCCTTCCGCCAGCACTTCCGTCAGCCGGGCGCGCAGCCACTCGAAGGTCTCCTGCAAAGGGGCGCGCAGCTCGGGGTCGGCGACCACGTCCGGGTCCTGGGCGAGACCGCCGATCCGGCAGCCGCGCAGCACCGACCGTTCCCGCCCCAGATAGGCGCGTACGCGTTCCCGGGCGCTCCCCTCGCGCGAGAGGTCCGCTTCGGCTGCCGCACGCATCTCCTGCGCGCTCTTGCGCACCGCGGCCCGCGCCAGGTCCGGCTTGCCGCCGAAGTGGTGGTACATGCTGCCCTGGCCGGCTCCGGCCCGCTGCTGGATGGCCCGGGGGCTCGTCCCCACGTAACCACGCTCCCAGAGGAGCTCCTGGGTGGCCTCGATCAACTTGTGGGCCGTGTCCGTACCGCTCATGCCCGTACTGTACATACCGGTAGGTACACAGATCCAGAGTGAGCCCGTCCAGTGGTGGCCCTCCAGTAGCAGCGCAGTCGGGCCAGTGGCAGCGCAGTCGGAAAACCCCGCTGCAAAACACCACTGCCGGGCACCCGACAGCAGTGCGCTGTGCGGGGCGCCCGGCAGCAGTGCGCGCTCCGAAGGGGGAAGGAGCGGGCGCGGAAGTGGCCAGGGAAAGGGGTCAGAGGTCGAGGCCGGTGAGCACCATGACGCGCTCGTAGGTGTAGTCCTCCATCGCGAACCGCACACCCTCGCGGCCCACGCCGGAGTCCTTGACGCCGCCGTAGGGCATCTGGTCGGCGCGGTAGGACGGTACGTCGCCGACGACCACACCGCCGACCTCCAGCGCGCGGTGCGCACGGAAGGCAGCCTGCACGTCGTGGGTGAACAGACCGGCCTGGAGGCCGTACTTGGAGTCGTTGACGGCCGCGAACGCCTCCTGCTCGCCGTTCACCTTCACGAACGACATGACGGGCCCGAAGACCTCCTCGCAGCCGATCTGCGTGTGGCCGGGGACGTTCTCCAGCACCGTCGGCTCCACCGTCGCACCGTCCCGCTTGCCGCCCGTGAGCACCTTGGCGCCGGCGGCCACGGCCTCGCCGATCCAGGACTCGACGCGGCGTGCCGCGTCCTCGCTCACCAGGGGGCCCACATCGGTGGACTCGTCGGAGGGGTCACCGGTGTTGAGTGCTTCCACGGCTGCCACGACCTTGGGCACCAGACGGTCGTAGACCGAGGCGTCCGCGACGACCCGCTGCACGGAGATGCAGGACTGGCCCGCCTGGTAGTTGGAGAAGGTGGCGATCCGCTGGGCGGCCCAGTCCAGGTCCGCCTCGGACGAGTAGTCGGCCAGCACGACAGCCGCGCCGTTGCCGCCCAGTTCGAGAGTGACGCGCTTGCGCGGCGCGGAGTCCAGGATGGACCAGCCGACGGGCGCGGAACCCGTGAAGGAGATGATCGGCAGCCGCTCGTCCTGCACCAGGCCCGGCATCTGGTCGTTCGGCACCGGGAGCACCGACCACGAGCCGGCCGGCAGGTCCGTCTCGGCCAGCAGCTCACCCAGGATGAGCCCGGACAGCGGGGTGGCGGGCGCGGGCTTGAGGATGATCGGGGTGCCGACGGCGAGCGCCGGGGCGACCTTGTGGGCGCACAGGTTGAGCGGGAAGTTGAACGGTGCGATACCCAGCACGGGGCCGTAGGGGAAGCGGCGGGTGAAGGCGAGCCTGCCGGTGCCGCCCGCGTCCGAGTCGAGGCGCTGCGCCTCGCCCCCGTTGAAGCGGCGGGCCTCCTCGGTCGCCCAGCGGAAGACGGAGATGCAGCGGCCGACCTCACCGCGCGCCCACTTCATGGGCTTGCCGTTCTCCGCCGAGATCAGCTCGGCGATCTCGTCCGTACGCTCCACGAGGCGGCGCATGACGTGGTCGAGCGCCGCCGCGCGGACGTGCGCTGGAGTGGCGGAGAACTCGTCGGCGACCGCGGTGGCGGCGGCCACGGCTTCCTCCACCTGGTCCGACGTGGGGATGCTGACGGTGCCGACGTGCCTGCCGTCCCAGGGCGAGGTGACATCGAGCGTGCTGTCGCCGGTGGCCTTGCGGCCGGCGAGCCAGAATGCGTGAGGAGAAGTCGCTGTCGTCACTGCGGATCGCCTTCCGGATGCGGGAGAGGGGCTCAGTTCCAGCGTCCACGGTAGGGCGTGGACGCCCGCCCGTTTCTTTTACGAGATGTAGCACTTGCGCGGCGGCGTACTACGAATTGTCGCTGTACGGCCTCAGCTGGTGGCCTTCAGCGCCAGCCAGAGCTCCATGCGCACGTCCGGGTCGTCGAGGGAGCGGCCCAGGATCTCCTCCACCCGGCGCATGCGGTACCGCAGCGTGTGGCGGTGCACACCGAGCTCGGCGGCAGCCGCGTCCCACTGGCCGTGCCGGGAGAGCCATGCCCGCAGGGAGGCCACCAGATCGCCCCTGCCGTTCGCGTCGTGCTCGCGCAGGGCGCGCAGCAGTCCGTCGGCGAAGGCGCGGACCGCGTCGTCGGCCAGCAGCGGCAGGACCGAACCGGCCGCGACGTCCTCGTGTTCCACCAGAGCCACCCCGCGCCGTCTGGCGACGGACAGCGCCTGGTCGGCCTGCTTGAAGGCGACGGCGGCGGCGGACAGCCCCACGGGCGCTGAGACACCGATCGCCAGGCCCTCCTCGCCGCCCCCGCCGGGACGGCGGCCGGGCTGCGCGGCCGACGCCGTCGCGGCGAACTCCCCGCAGGCGGCCACGGCTGCGCCGCCGTCCGACGCGAGCACGACCAGCCGCGCGCCGTCGGGCACCACGAGCACCGCCTCACCGTTGCGCGCGGCAGCGGTCTCGATGGCGTCGGCGAGCTCTTCCAGCGGCCAGACGATCCGGCTCAGCCGCCCCGTCTCGGAGCCGTCGGTGGGCGCACCGCCACCCGCGCCGACCACCACGCCGGAGGTCGCGGAGACCCCTGGCTTGGCGGGAGAGACCGACGTGGCCCCCGACGGCTGCGGTGCGGAGGTCTGCGCGGCAGCCGGCCTCGCGGACGCGGACGGCGACTGCGGGGCCGGGAGCTTGGCGGCGGGCTGCTGCGCCGCGGACGGCCTGGCGGACGGATTCGCGGATGGATTAGCGGACGGATTGGCGGGCTGCCTCCCGGAAGCAGCCGGTTTGCCGGACGACCCGGCCGAGGGCTTGCCGGACGGCTTCGGACCGGCGGACGCCATGGCCTCGGACCCGGTTGCGACGGTCGCGGGCGCACCGTTGCCCGCGGCGAGGTCGGCCAGCCCGCACGGCTCGCCCGCGCGGGCCAGATAGCCGCTGGGCGGCTGCGGTGAGGGGCGCGCGCCGGCGGCGGCTGGCACCGAGGGCGCGCCTGCCGAATGCGCCGCCTGCGCCGTATGGACCGCCGCGATGCCTTCCTGGGCGAAGCGAGCCGCAGCTGCCGAGGCCGGTTCGGCGACGATCACCCGCATCGGGGCGTCCAGGAGCCCGCCGTACAGCTGTCCGGCCACGGCACGCGCGTGGTCGCCCTCGCCGACGAGCAGCATCTTGAGCACTGCCGCACCCAGCCGCTGCTCGGCCTCCTGGAGGGCCCTGGAGCGCTCCATGGTGAGGGTCAGCAGGGCGATGGCCGAGTTCACGGCGTACCGCTCGGCCGTACCGAGCGGTGCTGCCGTACCGACCGCCAGCACGGCCTTGGCACGCCTGCCGCTGCCGATCGACTGGAGCTCCACGCGGTCGTCCCCGGCGTCCGCCTCGCTGACCACGGCGCTGGCGGGCGCGGGCCGGTCGCGCAGCCGCTCGGCGTCACCGACGAAGCGGGCGGCACGGCGCACCGCCCACGCCGGAGCTGTGGCGACGACCGATCCGGAGGCATCGTAGAGCGCGGCCCACCCGTCGACCTGCGAGGCGAGCCGGGCGAGCAGCGCGGAGGGCCCCTCCCTGGAGAGCGCGGCGCGGGTCATCTCGCGCTGCGCGTCGAACCCGGCGGTCACCGCGCGGTACTGCTCGGCGGCGATGTCCGCGGAGACGGCTTTGCTGATCGCGATGAACGGGGTGCGCCTGGGGACCTCGAGCAGCGGGAGGTTCCCTTCCCAGCAGGCGTCGATGAGGGCCTGCGGCACCCCCTCGTAGTTGACGCCGGCCGCGAACCCGAGCCCTATCACGCCCTTGCCGACCAGCTTGTCCACATAGGCACGCATCGCCTCGGGGTCGTCCGCGTCCAGCTTGAGGCCCGTGAAGAGGATGAGCTCCCCGCCGTCCATGTACGGCGTCGGGTCGGCGAGCTCGCTCGCGTGCGCCCAGCGCACGGCGGCGTCCAGCCGGTCGTGCCCCGCGAGCACGGAGAGGCGGAGCGCGGAGTTCTGGACGAGCGTGGCAAGAGTCGGTGGCATAACGCACTTCACCGTACAGCCGTCGGCCGGTATTCGGTCCCTCACAAATCCGGCACCGTCCGGCACCGTTCCGGGCCCGGGGGTCACTCCCCCAGCTTTGTCAGGATCGGCGGCGTACGTTCCCCGCGCACCGTTGTGACGGACAGCACCGCGTGCTCCGGCTGCAGCTCGTTGGCCAGGTCGGAGGCCGACCAGCGCTCCCGCTGCTCGGTGCGCACGGTGACCGACTCGGCCGTCACATGCTTGCCGGTCGCCAGCCGCCGCACCGCGTGCAGGACGCGGGTGACGGGCTCGTCCGAGACCAGCTGCCGGTTGGTGACGGTACGGGTCTGCACCCACTCGGTGCCCCACACCTCGGCGAACCTCTCGGCGTCCCACGGTGTGACCCCGGCGCACACCATCCGGCAGCCCACGGCGCCCAGCAGCGGACCGCGGAGCGGCTCGGGCACGTCGTCGAGCGCCCGCAGAGTCAGCAGTACGCCGGCGTGCACCGAGCGCAGCCGCTGAAGGCCGCGCAGCGCCTGCGGGGTGACGGTCTGGGCGGCGTCGTCCAGCACCAGACAGGCGAACAGCGACTGATCCGCACGCGCGACCGCGCACTCGGTGAACTGCGCGAGAATCAGCCGGGCCAGGATGCGGGACGCCTCCGCGTGCCCCCGCTCCGGAAGATCGATCCGGACCCGCAACGGATGTTCGAGAGCACGCAGCGAGAACGGACGCCGCCCCTCCGCCTTGGGGCTGCCCTCCGGATGGAAGAAGTCCGCGAACGCGGGGCGGTCCAGCAGTGCGATCCGGTCCGCCAGCAGCGCCGCGATGTCCCCAGCCCGCCCGGACTGCCGCTCGAAGGCGTCGAGCTCGCGAAGCTGCCCCTGCTGCCCGTCGGCGTGCAGGTCGTCCCGCAGCGCGTCGAGGGCGCCGGGAGCGCCGTCCAGCAGCTCGCGCAGCTCGGGGACGGACGGGAACCGGCCGTGCACCGCGGCGAACGGACCGATCAGCTGGGCCAGACACGTCGCTGCCCGGCGGCTATCGCCCCCCGGCAGTGCCCCCGTCAGATCGCCGACCAGCGCCTCGGCGAGCATCCCCGCGGCCTCGTCCGGGTCGGTCGTACCGCCGTAGAGGTCCAGGTCGTGCGTGGAGCCGGGGTGCCCGAGCCGGATGACGAGGTCGAACGAGTCGTCGGGCACGAAGTGCGAGCCCGCCGGGCTCACCGCGATCACCGCCGCCTGCCCGGCCAGCGCCTGCAGACAGAGCGACTCCACCACCGGGCGCGCCAGCTTGCTCGTCTTGCCCGTCCCCGGCGGACCCACGGCCAGCGCCGACGTGCCGAGCAGCGAGGGCTCCAGCGCGACACCCGCGCCCCGGTACTCATGCGGATTGCGCTCGGAGTCGGCCGCCCTTCCGATCCGGACCTGGCGCAGCGACAGATCGTGCCGGGCAGCCCGCACCGGCAGATCCCGGGCACCCGACGGATGCCCGCACGCCGCCGCGCCTTCCGCGAGCACGCTCGCCACGAACGCCTCCAGCCGCTGCGGCCTCGCCCGCACCGCCTGCCACGCCCTGTCGAGCCGCGCCTGGTCGACGTCCGTCATCCTCCCGGCCCGCAACTCCTCCGCCAGCCTCTCAGCCGCCTCCACCGCGCCCCCGGCACGCAACTCGGGCCATTGGACGGGGTCGAGGTGGGGAGGGGGCGCGGGCGTCGGCGCCTGTGCGGAGGCCGACGCCATCTGGTCCGGCACAAAGCCGCCGGTTCCCGACTTGGCGCGGGTCAATCGGGCCCAAGTGCGGCGGGCCAGTTCGTCCCAGCGGCCGATGCGGCCGAAGAAGACGGCGAGGCCAATGAAGACGCCGCCGTTGTAGATCCAGGATGACCAGATGTACAGCGTCTGATTGCCATCCGCCTTCCTCCAGGAGTCAGGCGTGAGGGCGACAAGTGGCCATTGCCAATAGCTGCCCAAATACCCATTCCACAACAGCGACCACAACAGCCACCCCATCAAGAACGAGATGACCGCCCCACTCACCAGCTGCCGGGCCGGCGTGCGGTCAGGGTCCTCCGGCGAGGGCTGTGCATAGCCGCAGCGCCAGATCCCCGGTGCAGCCTCCGGGCGGGGCAGTCGCAGCCAGTCGGCCAGCGGGGGGCCGGCCTGGGGGGCACTCGGCGGCATGGGAGGCGGTCCTGCCTCCACACCGCGCCCTGCCTCCACACCGCGCGCGGCGGGGACGC
>NZ_JADKMA010000047.1 GCF_017676365.1 Streptomyces oryzae | reverse complement strand
CCGTTTCCCCCGTGACCCCCGTTTCCGAGGGAACTCCCGTGTCTCAGGGAGCCCCCTCGGTCCATGGAGCCCCCGTACTCCATGGAGTCTGCGAGCGCTGTGCGGCCCCCATGGCCGCCGCACCTCCCGCGGTCGTCACCGAATCCCCCGTGGGCCTCCCGGTGTGCCGCGGCACGGCGTACCACCGACACATCGGGCGGCTGATCGCTGGGGTCCCGTACAGCACAGACCAGCCGGGCCGACCAGCGCATCAGATGCAGCCGGACCGGTGGGTCGCCCTCGTCCCCCGACGCCGCCCCGTGATCGGCGCCGGGGGTGAGGCCGTGCCGCATGGCGTTGGTCACCAGTTCGGAGACCACCAGCGCCACGTCGTCGAACTCTTCGGTCAGGCCCCAGTGCCTGAGCGTCCTGCGGGTGAAGTCCCGGGCGCTGGAGACCGCTTCGTAGCGCGGCGGCAGTGCGCAGGAAGCGGAGCCGGAGACCGATGCGGCATCCGGCGTGGGGAGCCCCTGCCATAAGGGCTCCAGCACCGTCGATCCTTCGGTCCCCAACAAGGGCCCTCCTGGCGTCAGCGGCAGTTGATGATCCTGCGCGGATCTCCTGTCGGCCGTGCTACCCCGCCTGGTGCGGGCGCCACAACGCAACCCGCGCAGCCAACTTCCGTGCCAGCGGGTCCACTTGTGCCATCCCCATGGTTCCCAATGCCCACAGCAGATGCAAGGGCAGATGCACGTGCACGAGAGACTTTCGATCGTGTGTAATCGGGCGGGCACGCAACGGAGCGCGGGGATGGCACACTTCCCTTCAAGCAGGGGTGGAGGGCTGATCGACATGGCAGCAGAATCGGCACAGAGCGGCACCGGAGGGATGAAGGGGGCGAACAGCTCCAGCGGCTCGATGGTCCGGCGCATCCTGCTCGGATCCCAGCTCAGAAGGTTGCGCGAGGCCCGCGGAGTCACCCGGGAGGCCGCCGGCTACTCGATCCGGGCCTCCGAGTCCAAGATCAGCCGGATGGAGCTCGGCCGGGTCAGTTTCAAGGCCCGGGACGTGGAGGATCTGCTGACGCTCTACGGCGTCACCGACGACGCCGAGCGCGAGCCTCTACTGGGACTGGCCCGGGACTCCAGCGTCGCCGGATGGTGGCACAACTACAGCGATGTGCTGCCCGGCTGGTTCCAGACGTACGTCGGGCTGGAGGGCGCCGCCTCACACATCAGTACGTACGAGGTGCAGTTCGTGCACGGCCTCCTGCAGACCGGCGAGTACGCACACGCCGTCGTCACCGCCGGGCACCGCACCCCGCTCGCCGACGAGGAGATCGAACGCCGCGTCGCACTCCGCCTGGAGCGGCAGAAGCTGCTGCTCGGTGAGAGCGCCCCCGACCTGCTCTGCGTGCTCGACGAGGCCGCGCTGCGCCGCCCCTACGGCAGCAAGGCCATCATGGACGCCCAGCTCGGCCACCTCGCCGAGGTCTCCGAACAGCCCAATGTGCACCTGCACATCGTCCCCTTCGAGCTGGGCGGCCACCCTGCCGAGGCCGGCGCCTTCACCCTGCTGCGCTTCCCCGAGTCCGACCTCAACGACATCGTCTACCTCGAACAGCTCACCAGCGCCCTGTATCTGGACAAGCGGGACGAGGTGGCCCAGTACGACCAGGTGCTCCGGCGGCTGGTGGATATCAGCCTTTCTCCCCGGGACACGCGGGATCACCTTCACCGAATCCGCCAACTCCTTTGACCCGCCGGTACGATGACCAAGAAGCAGCGTCTCCTTCAACCCCCAGAAGGAATGGCATGTCCTACTTCACGGATCTGGCACTCCAGTGCATAGACGGCGAGTGGCGTCCCGGCACCGGCTCCTGGGACATCATCGACTTCAACCCCTACGACGGGGAGAAGCTCGCCTCCATCACCGTCGCCACCCGCGACGAGGTCGACGAGGCGTATCGCGCCGCCGAACGTGCGCAGCGTGAGTGGGCTGCCACCAATCCGTACACCCGCAGACGCGTCTTCGAGCAGGCGATCCGCGTCATCGAGGAGAGCGAGCAGCGGATCACCGAGGCCATCGTCGCCGAGCTGGGCGGCACCCGGCACAAGGCGGCCTTCGAGATCCACATGGTCAAGGAGTTCTTCCGGGAGGCCCTTCAGCTCTCGCTGAACCCGCTCGGCGAGATCCTGCCCTCCTCGGTGCCCGGCAAGGAGAACCGCGTCTACCGGGACCCGGTGGGGGTGGTGGGGATCATCTCCCCGTTCAACTACCCCTTCCTGCTTGCCGTGAAGTCCGCCGCGCCCGCGCTCGCGCTGGGCAACGCCGTGGTGCTCAAGCCGCACCAGTCGACGCCGGTGTGCGGGGGCACCCTGGTCGCCAAGGTGCTGGAGGAGGCCGGACTGCCGCCGGGGCTGGTGAACGTCGTCATCACCGACAGCGCGGAGATCGGCGACACGTTGATCGAGCACCCGGTGCCCAAGGTCATCTCCTTCACGGGCTCCGACCGCGTCGGCCGCCATGTCGCCACCGTCGCCGGCCGCAACTTCAAGCGCGTCATCCTGCAACTCGGCTCCAACAGCGGCCTGATCGTGCTGGACGACGCCGATGTGGACTACGCGGTGGATGCCGCGGTCTACAGCCGCTTCGTCAACCAGGGCCAGCTGTGCATGGCGGCCAACCGGATCATCGTGGACCGCCGGCTGGAGCCGGAGTTCACCGAGAAGTTCGTGGCGCGGGTCAGCAGGCTTGTGGTGGGCGATCCGGCGGACCCGGAGACCCACATCGGCCCTCTCATCAACTCCCGCCAGGCGGAGCGCGTCACCGCCATCGTCGAACAGGCCCTCGCCGAGGGCGCCACGGCGCTGCTGCACGGCGCGGTGGACGGCAACCTCGTCTCGCCCAGCGTGCTGACGGGCCTGCCCAAGGACTCCCCGCTGCTGCACGAGGAGATCTTCGGCCCGGTGGCACTGATCATTCCGGTGGACGGCGAGGAAGAGGCCGTGCGGGTCGCCAACGACACCCCCTACGGGCTCGCGGGCGCGGTGCACAGCGGTGACATCGAGCGCGGCGTCGCGGTCGCCCGCCGGATCGAGGCCGGCATGGTCCATGTGAACGACTCGACCGTGGCGGACGAACCCATCGTCCCCTACGGCGGCGAAAAGGACTCCGGCCTCGGCCGCCTCAACGGTCCCCAAGTGGTCGAAGCCTTCACCACCACCCGCTGGATCTCCATCCAACGAGACCGCAGCGAATTCCCGTTCTGACCCCAGTTCCCCGCGCCCCGTGAGGCAGCGCCCCGAAGGGGCGCGGGGAACTGCGCGAGTAACCACAACGAACCGGCACCCGGCTACCGGCCGCAAACCGCAACGGCGCGCAGCCGCCCATCGAGGACAGAACCTGACCGCAGGCCCTCATACCTTGAAGTCATCAGCCGGGGAGAAAAGAGCCCCGGACGACCCGAGAGGTGGCGGTCAGAAATGCCGGTAGTCGTCAAGGCGGAGCAGCACGGTGACGAGCGCGGAGCCCTCCTGGCCTACCTGGAAGCCCAGCGCGGCGGAATCCGCCGCGCCCTCCACGGCCTCACCGAGGAACAGGCCCGCAGCACCCCCGCGGCCAGCGAGCTGTCGCTGTCCGGCCTGCTCAAGCACGTCACCCAGGGGGAGGAGGGCTGGCTCCGCAAGTTCAAGGGCGAGGACGACCGGCTGTTCGAAGAGCAGGCCAAGGAGTGGGAGGGCTCCTTCACCCCCACCCCGGAGGAGACGATCGACGTCCTCATCGCCAGGAACGAGCACGTCGCCGCAGAGATCGAGACGGCCGTACGCGCCCTGCCCTCGCTCGACGAGACGTTCCTCTCGCCCAAGTACCCGTGGGACGAGGGCGGCGAGCGCTCCTGGCGCTGGGGCCTGCTGCACCTGGTGGAGGAGCTGGCCCGGCACGCAGGGCACGCCGACATCATCCGGGAGACGATCGACGGCAAGGGCGCCTTCGACCTCGTCTTCGAGACCGGCGCGATGCCCGAGCCCGACTGGTCCGCGTTCGGCGACGCGGGTCGGAGTGACGCCGGCCAGGGCGACCCCGGCCAGGGCTGACCCCACACAACTGCTCCCCCTGCCCCGGACCCGCATAGGGTGTGACTTGACAAGAGCAACCGCGGTGTGACGGGGCAGGGAGCAGGGAAGCGATGTCGGCGATCCGGCTGCTGGTGCTGGGAGACGTGCGGCTGCGCGGGCGGGCGCACGGCTACCAGGTCCGCAACGACCTGGAGTTCTGGGGCGCGCACCAGTGGTCGGCCGCGAAGCCGGGGTCGATCTATCACGCCCTCAAACAGCTGGCCAAGCAGGGAATGCTGCTGGCCCACGACATCGCGCCCAGCACGGTGGGCGGTCCGCCGCGTACCGAGTACGAGATCACCGAGGCCGGTGAGGCGGAGTTCTTCCGGCTGCTGCGCCATGCGCTGACCGCCACCCAGGAGAAGCAGGAACTGCTGACCTCCGCCGTCGGCTTCCTGGTCGACCTGCCCCGTGACGAGGCCATCGCGCTGCTCAAGGAGCGGGTGGCCGCGCTGGAGTCCTGGCGTGACGAGGTCACCCGGAACTGGACGCCCGAGGGCGGGACCCCGGACGAGTGGGGGTACATCGGCGAGATCATGAAGCTGTGGGTGCACACCGCCGACAGCGACGCCGCCTGGGCCCGCGCCCTGATCTCCCGGCTGGAGGGCGGCGCCTTCGTGATGGCGGGCGAGGGCGAGCGCGATCTGAGCGTCCTCACCGACCGGCAGCCCCGCTGAAACCGGGCAGCTCTCTCCGCTGATCAAGTTTGACTGCCTCACCCGGAAATTGCGGCTTGCACCTCACGTGACGTGAGGGAGCACCGTGGATGCCCGTAAGCGACCGCAGAACAAGGAGGCGGAAGTGAGCCACTCCGTCGGGCAGGTCGCCGGTTTCGCCGGTGTCACGGTGCGCACGCTGCACCACTACGACGAGATCGGGCTGCTCGTTCCCGGGGAGCGCACGGCAGCAGGGCACCGGCGCTACACCGATGCCGACCTGGACCGGCTGCAGCAGATCCTCTTCTACCGGGAACTGGGCTTCCCGCTCGAGGAGATCGCCGTCCTGCTGGACGACCCCGCGGCCGACCCGGTCGGCCAGCTGCGCCGGCAGCACCATCTGCTGACGGCGCGGATCGACCGGCTCACGGAGATGGCCGCCGCCGTCGAACGCGCCATGGAGGCACGCAAAATGGGCATCAACCTCACACCTGAGGAGAAGTTCGAAGTGTTCGGGGACTTCGACCCCGACATCCACGCCGAGGAGGCCGAACGCCGCTGGGGCGACACCGCGGAGTACCGCGAGGCCCAGCGCCGGGCCGCCTCGTACACCAAGGAGGACTGGAAGGCGCTGATGCGCGAGATGGACGAGATCCACCGCGCCATCGCCGACAGGATGGCGGCGGGCGACCCGCCCGACGCGCCCGCGGTGACCGAGCTCGCCGAGCGGCACCGGCTGTTCATCTCCCGCAGCAGCTACGAGTGCGGCCATGAGATGCACACCCGGCTGGGCGAGATGTACGTCCAGGACGAGCGCTTCACCGCCACCTACGAGGCGATCAGGCCGGGCCTGGCCCAGTACATGCGGGACGCGATCGCGGCCAACGCCGCGGGCGCAGCGGACTCCGCCTGACGACAGCTTCTCTTTGAAGGCCCCCTGTACAGCTCCGGTACAGGGGGCCTTTGGGGGAAGGTTTTCTCTGCGTGCTCCACTGTGAGGTAGCACGCTTCCGTTCCGTGGAATCGTCCTCGTTGGACACAGCGTTGCTCGTGTGACACTGCTGGAGAACGAGGGAAGGAGCGGACGAAGAGTGGTCGGGCAATCCAAGGGGAACGGCGACGCCGCGGAGCAGAGTGGTGAGCCGGAGGACGCCAAGCCGGTGTCCGACGAGTCGCACAGCGCCTTCACGGCGCCCTTGGGCGTGCCGCTTCCCCCCGTTCCGGAGGAGGAGCACCCGACCTCCGAGTTCACCATTCCGGAAGGGCTCGTTCCGCCGGCGCCGCCCGAGCCGGGCAGTGCCTTCACCCCGCCCGAGGGCATCCCCGTCGTCGGCCCGCTGGCCAAGCCGGGCTCACCCTGGCAGGACCGGATGCGCTCGCTGGTCCGGATGCCCCTGGCCGAGCGCCCCGTTCCCGAGCGCCCTGTACGCGGCGACGAGGGTGCCGAGAGCGGGCCGCCCGTACCCCGCGTCCTCGACCTGACGCTCCGTATCGGCGAGCTGCTGCTGGCCGGCGGGGAGGGCGCCGAGGACGTGGAGGCCGCCATGTTCGGCGTCGCCCACGCCTACGGGCTCGACCGCACCGAGCCGGAGGTCACCTTCACCCTGCTGTCCATCACCCACCAGCCCTCGCTGGTCGACGACCCGGTGACGCTCAGCAGGACCGTCCGCAGGCGCGGCACCGACTACACCCGGCTGTCCGCCGTCTTCGCCCTCGTCGCCGACATCACCCAGGGCGAGGTGTCGCTGGAGGAGGCCTACCGGCGGCTCGCGGAGATCCGCCGAAACCGGCACCCGTACTCCAAGTGGGCACTGACCATCGCCAGCGGCGCGCTGTCCGGGGCCGCTTCGCTGCTGGTGGGCGGTGACGCGCTGGTGTTCTTCCTCGCCGCGCTCGGCGCGATGCTCGGCGACCGGCTCGCCTGGCTGTGCGCCGGACGCGGGCTGCCGGAGTTCTACCAGTTCGCCGCCGCCGCGATGCCGCCCGCCGCGATAGGGGTCGGCGTCGCGCTGCTGTCCCAGCACACCGACACCCGTATCCAGGCGTCCGCCGTCATCACCGGTGGACTCTTCGCGCTGATCCCGGGACGGGCCCTGGTCGCCGCCGTGCACGACGGACTCACCGGGTTCTACATCACCGCCGCCGCGCGACTGCTGGAGGTCATCTACCTCATCGTCGGCATCGTCTGCGGGGTGCTGCTGGTGCTGTACGTGGGCGACAGGCTGAACGCCCAGCTGACGCCCGACATCGTCAGCCACGTCGAACGCCCGGTCACTCAGCTGCTGGCCGGCATGCTGCTGGCGCTGGCCTTCTGCGTACTGCTCCAGCAGGAACGGCACACGGTGCTGCCTGCCACCCTCAACGGGGGCGTGGCCTGGCTGATCTTCGGCGCGCTGACCAAGGCGAACATGACGCCGGTGCCCGCCACCGTGGTGGCCGCCGGGCTGGTCGGCCTCTTCGGCCAGTTGCTCTCCCGCTATCAGTTCGCCTCGTCGCTGCCCTACATCACGGCGGCGATCGGACCGCTGCTGCCGGGTAGCAACACCTACTTCGGGCTGCTGAACATCGCCCAGGGCGATGTGAACAAGGGCTTCGAGCACCTGGCAACGGCCGGTGCGCTGGCGCTGGCCATCGCGATCGGGGTCAACCTCGGCGGCGAACTGGCCCGCCTGTTCATCAAGACCCCGGGCCAGGAGACCCCGCTACCGGGCCGCCGCGCCGCCAAGCGGACCCGCGGGTTCTAGCCGGCCGGCTCATGCTGACGGAGGGGCCGAGACTCTCAGCCCCTCCGGCGGGTGGACGGTCTCAGTGACCGCCCTCGGCGGCGAGCCGCTTGATGGACGCCTCGACCTCGGCCTCGGCCTCGGCACGGCCCACCCAGTTGGCACCCTCGACCGACTTGCCGGGCTCCAGGTCCTTGTAGACCTCGAAGAAGTGCTGGATCTCCAGCCGGTCGAACTCGCTGACGTGGTGGATGTCGCGCAGGTGCTCCATCCGCGGGTCGGAAGCGGGCACGCACAGCAGCTTGTCGTCGCCGCCGGCCTCATCCGTCATCCGGAACATCCCGATGGCGCGGCACTTGATGATGCACCCGGGGAAGGTGGGCTCCTCCAGCAGCACGAGCGCGTCGAGCGGGTCGCCGTCCTCGCCCAGGGTGCCGTCGACGAAGCCGTAGTCCGCCGGGTACACGGTCGAGGTGAACAGGTGCCGGTCCAGGCGGATACGGCCCGTCTCGTGGTCCACCTCGTACTTGTTCCGCGAGCCCTTCGGGATCTCGATGGTGACGTCGAACTCCAAGGGAGGCTCCTCCGTATAGATCAATGATGAGATCAGCACTCATCAGCACTCGTGTGCCCTGGGGGCCGTCCCCCAGAAGAACTCCAGTCTGGTGATTAAGTGTCCCCCACGCACATGTGTGCTCGCGAAAGGGGCTGGTCGAGGTGCATGACACCGGAGCGAAGGTGCGTGACACCGCGAACCGGGCATACCGCTTCGCCGCCCGGGTGGCCCGCAGCGCGGCGGCCCACACCCGCAGCGCGGCGGCACGCGCCCGCACGGCAGTGGCACACCCCCGCACGGCAGCGGCACGCGCCCGTACGGCAGCCCTGCGCACGACCGCTCGGGCCCGCGGCGCGGCACGTGGGGCCCGGCGTCGTTGGCGGGCGGCCTCGCCGCAGCAGCGGCAGACGGTACGGCTCACCGCCGCCTCCTCCGCACTGGGACTCGTGGTCGCGCTGGTGACGGTGGCCTCGGCGGGGCCGTGGGACTCGGGTCAGCGTACGGCCGAGCGGGTCCGGGCAGCCCGCCAGGAGCACGGAAGTGGCAGGGACCACACGCCGGGCCGCCCGGACGGCTACCCCATGGCCCCACAGGTGCTCGCCGCGGCCGGACCCGTACCGAACCAGGGGCAGGGCGGCCCGCAGAGCGGCTCCGGCAACCGCGGCACCCGCCCCGAGGTGCCGCCGCCCACCGCCTCGGCCCTCGCCGACACGCTCGAACCCCTGATCGAGGACGGCTCGCTCGGCGCCGTACGGCACGCCTCCGTGGTGGACGCCGTCACCGGGCGGCAGCTCTTCTCGCGGGACGCCAAGGCCGTCTCGGCGCCCGCCTCCACGGTCAAGCTGGCCACCGCCGTAGCCGCGCTGACCGCACGCGGCGAGACGTACCGGATCGCCACCCGCGCCGTCGGCGAGGGCGACCGCGTCACACTCGTCGGCGGCGGCGACCCCACCCTCACCGAGCGGGACCTGACCGCCATGGCGGCCCGCACCGCCCGCGCCCTCGACAAGCGCGGCGTCCACAAGATCCGCCTCGGCTACGACACCTCCCGCTACACCGGCACCGACCAGCACGTCATCGGCCCCAACGAGAACCTGGCCCGGGTCACCCCGCTGATGGTCGAGGAGGGCCGCACTGGGGGCACCCCCGGGGCCGGAGGCTCTGGGGGAAACAGCGACCACGGGCCCGCACCCCGCGTCGCCGACCCCGCGCTGGAGGCGGCCAAGGCGTTCGCCCGGGAACTCGGCGAGAAGGGCGTCAGCGTCGAGGGCGCCCCCAAGGAGCGCAAGGCGGCCAAGGGAGCCGCGGAACTCGCCATCCACCACTCGGCCACGCTCGGCGCGCTGGTCGAGCGGATGCTCACCAACAGCGACAACGACATCGCCGAGGCCCTCGCCCGGCAGACCGCACTCGCCGGGGAAAAGTCCGCCGGCTTCAAGAGCGCGGGCCGCGCCGTCCACCGCACCCTGAAAAAGCTCGGCCTGCCCCTCAAGGGCGCCCGCTTCGCGGACGGCAGCGGCCTCGACCGCGCGGACCGGGTCTCGCCCGCGCTGCTCACCCGGCTGCTCACTCTTGCGGCCGATCCGGACCGGCCCACTCTGCGCCCGGTCCTCACCGGGCTGCCCGTCGCCGGATTCACCGGCACCCTCGATTCCCGCTACGGCGGGGAGCGCGGCGAGCCCGGCGCAGGTCTCGTCCGCGCCAAAACGGGCACCCTGACGGGGGTGAACACACTGGCCGGCACCGTGGTGGACGCGGACGGCCGGATGCTGGCCTTCGCCTTCATGACGACGGGGGCCTCCGGCCGTGAGGTGGCCCAGCAATCCCTGGACCGCCTCGCCTCGGCCCTGGCCAACTGCGGCTGCCGCGAGGGCTGACGCCGCTCTGGAGAGGGGGTGCCCCTGCCCCGCCGCCGCGGTCTCCTCCCACCGCGCCCCCGCTGCACGTACGGTGAAAGAATGACGAGCCTCGGTGGAGTGCAGATGGTCGACTGGAATCTCGCGGTCGCGACCGCGACCCGGCTCGGGCGGCCGGGGCCGGATGTCAGCAGGGACGAAGCGCGCGACATCGTCGCGGAGCTGCGGCGGTACGCCAAGGCGTCCGAGGAGCACGTACGCGACTTCACCCGGCTGACCCCCGCCAGTTCCGAGGCGGCGGACACGCCCGTGCTGGTGGTGGACCGGCCCGGCTGGGTACGGGCCAACGTCGCCGGCTTCCGCGAACTGCTCTCACCGCTGCTGACCAAGGTCGAGGAGCGCCGCGCAGGGCTGCCCGGCGGTGCCGTACTCGGCGCGGTCGGCGGCAAGGTCACCGGCGTCGAGGTCGGGATGCTGCTGTCGTTCCTCTCCTCGCGGGTGCTGGGCCAGTACGAGACGTTCGCGCCGGCCGGCCGGGACCTGCCGGGCGGCCCCGACGGCGGCGGGCGGCTGCTGCTGGTGGCCCCGAACATCGTGCACGTGGAGCGCGAGCTGGAGGTCGACCCGCACGACTTCCGGCTGTGGGTGTGCCTGCACGAGGAGACGCACCGCACCCAGTTCACCGCCGTGCCCTGGCTCCGCGACCACCTGCGGATGGAGATCCAGTCCTTCCTGGAGCAGACCGACATCGACCCCTCCACGCTGCTGGAGCGGCTGCGCGAGGCCGTCCAGTCGCTGTCCGGCAACAAGCCTGGCGAGGGCGGCGAGGGTGCCGAGGAGCAGCTGGAGGGCGAGGAGGAGCGGCCCAGCCTGGTCGAGCTGGTGCAGACCCCGGCCCAGCGCGAGGTGCTGGGCAGGCTGACGGCCGTCATGTCGCTGCTGGAGGGACACGCCGACTATGTGATGGACGGCGTGGGCCCGCAGGTCGTCCCGACGGTCACGGAGATCCGCGAGAAGTTCCAGAAGCGCCGCGCCACCGGAGCGGGGCGGCTCGACATGGCGCTGCGCAAGCTGCTCGGCCTGGACGCGAAGCTGCGGCAGTACCGGGACGGTGAACGGTTCGTGCGCACCGTGGTGGACGAGGTGGGCATGGAGGGGTTCAACCGTGTGTGGACATCCCCGAACACCCTTCCGACCAAGGCGGAGATCGCCACGCCCGCCGAGTGGATCGCGAGGGTGCATCGGAAGGCGGATTGAGGCGAGTGGAAGCCTCCCCAATCACCCTTCCGAGGGACCGTGCGGGGCTGGCACGCGTGCGATGCTCGGGGAACGCAGTCCGTCTCTGTCACCATCTACATACACAGCGTGACAGTAATCGACTTCGACACCCCCGGATCCGCGGAGCCTCCGCCCGCGATCGTCGCAGTCCCTGACGAGGAAGTGAATCGGACATGGGTCCCCATCCCGCGGTTGCCGCAATACGCCTGGCGGTCCGCCGCACACTCCACGACGTGCTCAGCGCGCACGACATCAGCGCACCGGACGTCAGCACACGCGGCGTCGGCGCACAGGGCGGCAGCACGCACGGCGTGCGCAGCGCACAGCTGACAGCAGCCCCCCGCCCGGCAGGCCCCCAGCCGGCCGCACCCCGATCCGCAGCATCCCCATCCGCAGCGCCCCGGCCCACAGCATCCCGACTCGCAGCGCCCCAGCCCGCGGCCCCGCTCCCCGCCGAGCCGCCGCCACCGCTCGTCCTGGTGGCCTGCTCAGGCGGCGCCGACTCCATGGCGCTCGCCTCCGCGCTCGCCTTCGAAGCCCCCCGCCTCGGCCTGCGCGCCGGCGGAGTCACGGTCGACCACGGCCTCCAGCCCGGCTCCGCCGAGCGGGCCCAGGACGTCGCCGACCGCCTCACCGACCTCGGGCTGGCGCCCGTCGAGTCCGTCGCCATCCAGGTGGGACGGACCAACACAGGGCCCGAAGCGGCAGCACGCGAGGCCCGCTACGCCGCGCTGGACGCGATCGCCGAGCGGCACGGCGCCGCCGCCGTGCTGCTCGGCCACACCCGCGACGATCAGGCGGAAACGGTGCTGCTCGGCCTCGCCCGCGGCTCCGGCACCCGCTCGCTGTCCGGGATGGCGGCCGTCTCCGGGCCCGGCGGCCGCTACCGCCGCCCGTTCCTGGCCATCGACCGGCAGACCACCCGCAAGGCGTGCATGGTCCAGTCGCTCCCCGTCTGGGACGACCCGCACAACACCGACCCCGCCTACACCCGCTCCCGGGTCCGCCACGAGGCCCTGCCCGCGCTGGAGAAGGCGCTCGGCAAGGGCGTCATCGAGGCGCTGGCCCGTACCGCACAGCTGTCCAGGGACGACGCGGACGCGCTCGACGCCTGGACCGACGAAGCCGAACGCGCGGTGGTGCGCACCCCCGGCACCGCGCCGCCGGACGAGGCCGGGGTGCCGGACCAGGCGGACGGAACCGGACAGCCCGGCCGCGCCACCGGCCGCCCCGACGGTGCGAGAGGCGCCGAAGGGAACGCCGACGGGAAGGTGGAACTGGACGTTGTCCGGCTGTACGCGCTGCCGCCCGCGGTGCGGCGCCGGGTGCTGCGCCGGGCCGCGATCGAGGCCGGCTCCCCGGCCGGTTCGCTCTTCGCCCGGCACATCGAGGAGATGGACCGCCTCATCACCGCCTGGCGGGGCCAGCGGGCCCTCAACCTGCCCGGGCGTGTGGAGGTCGCCCGGCAGGGTGGCAGACTGGTCATCCGGCACGGCTCACCGAACGCACCGGACTGACCGGCGCCCCGGCACCGTCCGGGGCAGGCCGGAGCAGCCCGGAGTGGCCATACGACGGCCCTGCCGACCGGACCGCGACGAGCGAGAGCAGCACGGGTGGACGAGAAAGACATGGGCGCCGACCTTCAGTCGGTGCTGGTCAGCAAGGAAGAAATCGACGCGAAGCTGGCCGAGCTGGCCGCGAAGATCGACGCGGAGTACGCGGGCAAGGATCTGCTGCTGGTCGGGGTGCTCAAGGGAGCCGTCATGGTGATGGCCGATCTGGCACGGGCCCTGTCCACTCCGGCGACGATGGACTGGATGGCGGTGTCCTCCTACGGCGCCGGAACGCAGTCCTCCGGCGTCGTACGCATCCTCAAGGACCTGGACACCGACATCAAGGGCAAGCACGTCCTGATCGTCGAGGACATCATCGACTCGGGTCTGACGCTGTCCTGGCTGCTGTCCAACCTGGGCTCCCGCGAGCCGGCCTCGCTCAACGTGTGCACGCTGCTGCGCAAGCCGGACGCCGCCAAGGTGGCGATCGACGTGAAGTGGGTCGGCTTCGACATCCCCAACGAATTCGTCGTCGGCTACGGACTCGACTACGCCGAGGGGTACCGGAACCTGCCGTTCGTCGGCACGCTGGCTCCGCACGTGTACGGCGGCTGAATCCCCGGGCGGCCGAATGCCCGGGCGGCCGCCGGGGCGCCCGGATCCGCGCGCGTACGTCCGTGCGGGCCGGGAACACAGGGCCGGTGCCCCTCGTTGCAGCTTTGAAGGACGGTTGTGGTTGACCGTCCTCGGCGGCGCCGGGTGACAATGCTGGGGTACCGTCCGAAGGTCAGGCTTTTCAACTCACTGTGGCAGGAGGGACGGGGCCCACGCGCTCCGTATGGATGGACGTGAAGCGATACTTCCGCGGGCCGGTCATGTGGATCGTGCTGGCCGTCCTTGCCGTGGTCGTGTTGATGCAGGTCGTCGGCTCGTCCGGCGGCTTCAAGACGGTGGACACCGGCCAGGTCGTACAGGCGATCCGACAGAACAAGGTGAAGTCCGCTGAGCTCACCACGGGCGACGAACAGATCGTCAAGCTCGAGCTCAAGGACGGCGCCAAGGTCGAGGACAGCGACAAGATCAAGGCGAGCTACATCGACAACCAGGGTGTCGATATCGCCAAGGAGCTCCAGAGCAAGTACGACCAAAAGGAGATCCCCAAGGGGTACACGGTCGCGCCGCAGAAGCAGAACCCGTTCGTCGGGATGCTGATCTCTCTGCTGCCGTTCGTGCTGATCATCGTCATCTTCCTGTTCCTGATGAACCAGATGCAGGGCGGCGGCTCCCGGGTGATGAACTTCGGGAAGTCCAAGGCCAAGCTCATCACCAAGGACACCCCGAAGACGACCTTCTCCGACGTGGCCGGCTCCGACGAGGCCGTCGAGGAACTGCAGGAGATCAAGGAGTTCCTCCAGGAGCCCGCGAAGTTCCAGGCCGTCGGCGCCAAGATCCCCAAGGGTGTGCTGCTCTACGGCCCGCCCGGCACCGGTAAGACGCTGCTCGCCCGAGCCGTCGCCGGTGAGGCGGGGGTGCCCTTCTACTCGATCTCCGGCTCCGACTTCGTGGAGATGTTCGTCGGCGTCGGCGCCTCCCGGGTGCGCGACCTGTTCGAACAGGCGAAGGCGAACGCCCCGGCCATCGTCTTCGTGGACGAGATCGACGCCGTCGGCCGGCACCGCGGAGCCGGCATGGGCGGCGGTCACGACGAGCGGGAGCAGACGCTCAACCAGCTGCTGGTCGAGATGGACGGCTTCGACGTCAAGGGCGGCGTCATCCTGATCGCCGCCACCAACCGGCCGGACATCCTGGACCCGGCGCTGCTGCGCCCGGGCCGCTTCGACCGGCAGATCGCCGTCGACCGCCCCGACATGCAGGGCCGGCTGGAGATCCTTCAGGTCCACCAGAAGGGCAAGCCGATGGCCCAGGATGTGGACCTGAGCGCGGTCGCCCGCCGTACGCCGGGCTTCACCGGCGCCGACCTGAGCAATGTGCTCAACGAGGCGGCGCTGCTGTCCGCGCGCAGCGACCAGAAGCTGATCGACAACAAGTCGCTGGACGAGGCGATCGACCGCGTCGTGGCCGGACCGCAGAAGCGGACCCGGATCATGAGCGACAAGGAGAAGAAGATCACCGCGTACCACGAGGGCGGACACGCCCTGGTCGCGGCGGCCTCACCCAACTCCGACCCGGTCCACAAGATCACCATCCTCTCCAGAGGCCGCGCCCTGGGGTACACGATGGTCCTCCCCGACGAGGACAAGTACTCCACCACGCGCAACGAGATGCTCGACCAGCTCGCCTACATGATGGGCGGCCGGGCGGCCGAGGAACTGGTCTTCCACGACCCGACCACGGGCGCGGCCAACGACATCGAGAAGGCGACGGCCACGGCCCGCGCGATGGTCACCCAGTACGGCATGACCGAGCGGCTGGGCGCCATCAAGTTCGGCTCCGACCAGTCCGAGCCCTTCCTGGGCAAGGAGATGGCCCACCAGCGGGACTACTCCGAGGAGGTCGCCGGGCTGGTGGACGAGGAGGTCAAGAAGCTGATCGAGACGGCGCACAACGAAGCCTGGGAAATCCTGGTGGAGAACCGCGACGTCCTCGACAACCTCGTCCTGGCCCTGCTGGAGAAGGAGACGCTGAACAAGGAGGAGATCGCCGAGATCTTCGCCCCCGTCGTCAAGCGTCCGGCCCGCCCCGCCTGGACGGGCTCCTCGCGGCGCACCCCCTCCACCAGGCCCCCGGTCTCGGCCCCGCCCGCCGCGCTGACCAACGGCAACAACTCCAACCCCAACCTGGGCAAGGAGATCGGCCCCCGCGAGTCGGATGCCATCGTCGAGCCCGCGGACCCCGACAACGGATAACCGCAGGTCGGCGGGGTAGGGTCCACGCCACGGAATGTCAGCCGCGCCCCTCGGGTTACCTTCGAGGGGCGCGGCTTTCCGCTGTGTACACGACAGCGCCGAGCCGGTCACGCACCGTGCCGGCCCGCGGAGCTGTGCAAGTCAAGGAACGAGGGACCACATGACCGACCCGGTGACCCTGGACGGGGAGAACTCGATAGGCACCTTCGACGAGAAGCGCGCCGAGAACGCGGTACGCGAACTGCTGATCGCCGTGGGCGAGGACCCCGACCGCGAGGGCCTGCTGGAGACGCCGGCACGGGTGGCGCGTGCCTATCGGGAAATGTTCGCGGGCTTGCACCAGCGCCCGGAGGATGTGCTCACGACGACTTTCGACCTTGGCCATGACGAGATGGTCCTGGTGAAGGACATCGAGGTGGTCAGCCAGTGCGAGCACCACCTGTTGCCGTTCCACGGAGTGGCGCACGTCGGCTACATCCCGTCGGCGAGTGGCAAGATCACAGGGCTCTCCAAGCTGGCTCGCCTGGTCGAGGTCTTTGCCCGCCGCCCCCAGGTGCAGGAGCGGCTGACCACGCAGATCGCCGACTCGCTGATGCGCATCCTGGAGCCGCGTGGGGTCATCGTGGTCATTGAGTGCGAGCACATGTGCATGTCCGTACGGGGTGTCCGCAAGCCCGGAGCGAAGACGACGACCTCCGCCGTCCGCGGCCAGCTCCGCGACGCGACCACCCGGGCCGAGGCGATGAGCCTGATATTGGCCAAGTGACCTGGAGCTGCGGGGCGGTGTCAGTCCTGCCCTCTACGGTCAGGGGACAGGACTGAGATCGCACGCACGCGGGGGCGTTATGGGGGGCGGATTTCCAAGCAGGCAGACCGTCGACGCGGAGCACGGGCGGGTGCGAGCCCGGGATGTCACCGTCGGAGATCGGTTATGGACGTTGGACGGCAGTCGATCGGTCCGGTCGGCGGTGCGGGCGGTGGCCGTCCGCAAGGTGGGCGATCTCGTCGCGGTCACCACGGGGGCAGGGCAGTTCGTCGCTGCGCCTGATCAGTTGTTGGGCACCCCGGGCGGCTGGGTACGAGCAGCCGACTCCGCCGGCGCCTCCCCGCCCGGTTGGAGGCGGTGACCCGGCCCTCCGGCTTTCTGGAACGCGACGTGCCCGGTTTCCGTGTCCGGGTGGTTTCGTCTTATCTGGCCGACCTCGTTTGCCAGTACGTCGGAGGCGACGCGCACCGTCTCCGTCAGCGTTTTCCGCGGGTCGTGCTGCGGGACCGCGAGACATTCGACGGCTTCCTGGACGGCTATGCGGACGGCGACGGCTGCCGCATGCCGCGCTGGCGCGGAAGGACGCTGGTCAGCGCAAACGTGCCCTTCCTCAGAGAGTTGGCCGCCGTAATCGGGGCACGGTTCACGCCTGCGTCCGCAGGTAGGGCGTCACACCTGTGCGTCATCGACAAATGGGCTGCTCGGGGCACGTTCGTCCCCGAACGGCATCCGATTGCGCTGGACGAGAGGGAGTGGGTACGGGTGCGGACAGCAGAGCCCCGGCGCGCGTCCGGCGCGAAACCCTTCACGCTTTACACCTTCACCCTTGAACGTCAGCACTTCTTGGTGAACGGCCACCTGTGCCGGGCGGGCTGAGCCGGTCGTGGGTTACGCCGCCGCGGTCGGGGGGTTGTTGTCCTCGTCGTCGTCTTCCGGGAGGCGGCAGATGCGTTCGAGGAGGATGGCGGCTGCTATGACGGCGATGCCTGCGACTACGGAGAGGCCCGCGTAGAGGGCTTGGGTGGCGCGGGCCGGGACGTCGGCGCGTTCGGTGATGAGGAAGAGCCCGGTGCCGCCGTAGATGCCCGAGACCAGGGCGGCGACCAGGGCGCTGGCCTGGCCGAAGAGGACGGCGCGGGCCGCCAGCATCGGGTCGACGCCCTCGGCGCCCGGCTCGCGCTCCCGCTGGGCCTTCAGCCGGGCGCGCAGCGACAGCGCGGTGGCCAGCAGGATGGCGGCGATCGCGCCGAGCACGATGGGCGCGGCGAGGGGGACCCCCGGCAGCGTGCCCAGTGTGTCCCACAGCCGTGCTCCGCCCCACGAGAGCACCCCGGCGAGGACGAAGAGCGCCGCCAGGGTGCGGATACGGAGTTGGTTCATGGGGCTTCCACCTTGTCGGCGCCGGAGGGAGGGGGCGTACGAGGGCCAACGGTCAGGCGTGCAGGCTGAGTTCCAGGTCCGGGCGGGCGGTGATGCCCTCGGTGCCGAGGGCGTCCAGCAGTTCCGCCACCCGGCCGTGGCCGGGGACCTCGGCGCCGGGGTCCACGTCGTGCCAGGGCACCAGGACGAAGGCCCGCTCGTGCGCCCGCGGGTGGGGGAGGGTGAGCTGCGGGTCCTCGGAGACGACGCCCTGATAGGCGACGATGTCCACGTCGATGGGCCGCGGCCCCCAGCGCTCCTCGCGCACCCGCTCCAGCGCCTCCTCGATGGCGTGGCCGCGTTCCAGCAGCGAGCCGGGCGGCAGAGTGGTCCGTACGACGACGACCGCGTTGAAGTACGAGGGCTGGCTGCCGGGATCGACGCCCCACGGCTCGGTCTCGTAGACGGGCGAGACGGCGGTGACCTTCAGCCCGGGGGTTTCCGCCAGGGCGTCGACGGCGCTCTGCAGGGACTCCAGCCGGTTGCCGAGGTTGCTGCCGAGCGAGAGGACGGCGGTCTTCGGGTTGTGCAGAGTGGTGTCCGCGGCGTCCACCTGCTGTACGACGGAGGCGGGCACCGGCTGTACGGTCGGGTCACTGTTCGGCGTCATGCGCGACTCCGCTTGATAGTGATGGTCACGTCTTCGAAGGGGACGGCGATCGGCGCCTCCGGCTTGTGGACGACCACCTCGACCTCCCGTACGGCCTCGTGCCGCAGGCAGGTGTCGGCGATCCGCTGGGCGAGCGTCTCGATCAGGTCGACCGGTTCGCCCTCGACGACCGCGACGACCTCCTCCGCGACGACGCCGTAATGGACCGTACGGGACAGGTCGTCGCCTTCGGCGGCCGGGCGCGTGTCGAGGCCCATGTCGAGGTCCACGACGAAGGTCTGCCCCTCCTCGCGTTCCCTCGCGAACACGCCGTGATGCCCCCGCGCTGCGAGGCCGCGCAGTGCGACGCGATCCACGCCATCACTCCCGTCGGTCGTACGAACATGAGCACGGTGCTGCTGATGGCGGCACCGTGGCGAATCTACCCGCGTGCTCAGTGGCTCGCGGCGCCGCCTACCCCACAGCACCGGGCGGCACTCGCGCATTCCCGGGACTGTGCCGGATCGGATGGCCGGGGGTGCGGGTCGGAGGGTCGGGGGACGTTCGGGGCCTGTAGAAGGCGAGGGGCGGAACGGCGAATTTTGCGGTGGTCCGGGAGGGTTGGCTACAGCTCGATGTCGCCCTGACCGAGCTCGCCCTCGCCGTCGCCTGGTCCGTCCTCGTCCTCGTCCTCCCGCTCGACCAGGATCGGGGAGCCGTGGTGCGACCACAGCTTCCACTCGCCCTCCTCGGCGCGGCGGAACACATTGGTGGCCACCACCATCCCGCCGACCAGCGGCCCGGCGGAGCCGTCCTCCTCGGCGGGGCCGCCGCTGAGGATGTTCTCGGTGCAGCTGACCAGCGCCGTGTTGCCCAGTACGGAGACCTCGACGTCGGTCAGGAAGAACTGCACGTACTCGGTGTTGGCCATGATCAGCGCATACGAGCGGAGCACTTCGCCGCGGCCGGTGAGCACCGGCCAGCCGGGGTGGACGACGCGGACGCCGTGCTCGCCCTCGCCGCCCTCGGGGTCGTCCGGGTCGTCGGCGTCCTCTCCCAGCCACAGCCGGGAGAGGGCTTCGATGTCGCCCCGCTCCACCGCGTCGTAGAGGGCGGTGTTGGCGGCCTCGACCGCCTCGATGTCCGTACGGGCGCCGCTCACGTCGCTGCCTCGGTCTCTGTGGTCTTCGTCTCGGGCTCGGTCTGGCTGTGGGGGAGCGCTTCGGCGGCCGACTGGACGGCCCGTACGACGCGGACCGCGTCCGCGCTGGCCCGCACCTCGTGGACCCGTACCGCCCAGGCGCCCTCGCGCGCCGCCAGGGTGGTGACGGCGGCTGTCGCGGCGTCGCGCTCCCGGGCCGGCGGCGGGGGCGCGCCCTTGTCGTCGGCCAGCACCCGGCCCAGGAATCGCTTGCGGGAGGCGGCGACCAGCATCGGGTGGTCCAGCTCGGCGCGCAGCCGGGAGAGCGCCGCGACGAGGGCGAGATCGTGCTCGGCACGCTTGGCGAAGCCCAGGCCGGGATCCACGACGATGCGGGCCGGGTCGATGCCGCCCGCGATGGCGCGCCGCACCGACTCGGTCAGCTCGGCCAGCACCTCGCCGACGACGTCGGTGTAGACGGCGCGGTTGTTCATGTCGATGCTCTGGCCGCGCCAGTGCATCACCACGAACGGGACGCCCGCCTCGGCGACGGCCGGCACCATCTCCGGATCGGCCTTTCCGCCGCTGACGTCGTTGACCAGTACGGCCCCGGCGGCCACGGCCTGCGCCGCCACGGAGGCACGCATGGTGTCGACACTCACGACGACGCCCTCGCCCGCCAGCCCGCGGACCACCGGCAGCACGCGGCGCAGCTCCTCGGCCTCGCTGACCCGCGCGGCGCCGGGGCGGGTGGACTCGCCGCCCACGTCCACCAGGTCGGCGCCCTGGGCCACCAGGTCGATGCCGTGCTTGATCGCGGCCTCGGTGTCGAACCATCGCCCCCCGTCCGAGAACGAGTCGGGGGTCACATTGACCACACCCATCACAGCGCAGCGGTCCCACTCGGGGAGGCCGTCCACGCGGCCACGCGTTCTCGCACCCATGGGCCCAGGGTAGGCGCCCACCCTTCGCCTCCGGCGCACCCCTGCCCCCGGGGGCGCTCGAGTGCCCCCGGGGAGCCCGCACGGTTCCCGCGCCCCTTCGGGGCACGGCGGAGGAGGAAGCTGACAGGATGGCGGCATGACGCAGACGGAGACGACCGTCGGTATCGGCGGCGCCGCGGAGAGCACCGACATGGTGCTCAACATCGGCCCGCAGCACCCGTCCACGCACGGGGTGCTGCGGCTGCGGCTGGTCCTGGACGGCGAGCGGATCGAGCGGGCCGAGCCGGTGGTCGGCTATATGCACCGGGGTGCGGAGAAGCTCTTCGAGGCGCGTGACTACCGCCAGATCATCGTGCTCGCCAACCGCCACGACTGGCTCTCGGCGTTCTCCAACGAGCTGGGCGTGGTCATCGGCGTGGAGCGGATGCTCGGCATGGAGGTGCCCGAACGCGCGGTGTGGACCCGCACCCTGCTGGCGGAGCTGAACCGGGTGCTCAACCATCTGATGTTCCTGGGCTCCTACCCGCTGGAGCTGGGCGGGATCACACCGGTCTTCCACTCGTTCCGGGAGCGCGAAGAGCTCCAGAACGTGATGGAGGAGGTCTCCGGCGGCCGGATGCACTACATGTTCAACCGGGTCGGCGGCCTCAAGGACGACCTCCCGGCGGGCTGGCGGGACCGGGCACGGCAGGCGGTGGCCGCCGTACGCAGCCGGATGGACACCTTCGACAAGCTGGTGCTCGGCAACGAGATCTTCCGGGGCCGCACCCGGGGCGTCGGCGTCCTGAGCCCCGAGCTGGTGCACGCCTACGGAGTCAGCGGGCCGATCGCCCGCGCCTCCGGGGTCGACTTCGACCTGCGCCGCGACGAGCCGTATCTCGGCTACGCGGAGCTGGCCGACGTGCTGAAGGTGGTCACCCGGCAGGAGGGCGACTGTCTGGCCCGGTTCGAGGTGCTGCTCGACCAGACGCACAACTCCCTGGAGCTGGCCGACGCCTGTCTGGACCGGCTCGCCGAACTGCCGGCAGGCCCGGTCAACCAGCGGCTGCCGAAGGTGCTCAAGGCCCCCGAGGGCGCCAGCTACACCTGGACGGAGAACCCGCTCGGCCTCAACGGCTACTACCTGGTCTCCAAGGGCGAGAAGACCCCCTACCGGCTCAAGCTCCGCTCGGCCTCGTTCAACAACATCCAGGCGCTGACCGAGCTGCTGCCCGGCACGCTGGTCGCCGACATGGTGGCGATCCTGGGGTCGTTCTTCTTCGTGGTCGGCGACATCGACAAGTAGCCGGCCGGCCCGGGCGGCTCCTTTGTCCTGAGGACGACCCGGCCGTCAGGACGAGGAGCGTGCCTTGCGCTTGTTGCGTCCGAAGAAGTCGAAGCCACCGCTGTCGCTGCCGCCGCTGCCGCCGCTGCCGCCGCTGCCGCCGTTCGGCTCCGAGCCGGCGGGTTTGGGAGCGGCGTCGGGTTTGTCGGAGGCCGGCTTTCCGGCGGCGGGCCGGTCGGTCTCGCGTTCGGGTGCGTCCGGCTTGCGGGGGCCGCTGGTCTCCTTCGCGTCGTCCCGCCGGGCTTCCTGGCTGCCCTGCGGTGGCACGACGGCGGCTGCCCGGCTGTCCCGCAGCCGTTCCTCCGTGCGCTGCCGTACCGCGCTGCGGGCGAGCGCGTCGAGGGCCTCGTTGGCCTGCCGGTAGGTCAGCGCGGTCGGCGCCCCGGAGCTGTGCCGGTGGTCGGTGGCCGTGGTGGTGAGGGCCTTGGCCGAGGCGCTGCTCCCCGCCTCCAGCTCCAGCAGTCTGCGGCCCTCCAGCGCGCTGGCCCGCTCGGTCTCGGCGTTGGCGTAGCGGCGCAGCAGGTCGGCGTGTTCGGAGCGGAGCCTGGCCAGCTCGGCGCGCTTCTCGCGGAGCTTGCCGTCCAGCTTGCCGCGGATCTCCCGCAGCTCCTCGGCCTCGCCCTCCAGCTCCGCCTGCTTCTCCTCGGCCCGCCATGCCGCGCTGGCCAGCTGCGCCTTGAGATCGCCGACCTTTTTCCCCGCAGCACGGTCCCAGCGGCGCAGCAGTACGGCGCCGGTGACGGCGGCGGCCGCCGCTGCCGCGGTGAGCGCGCGCAGCGTGACCGTCTCCCAGTCGGCGGCGCCCGGCTCACCGATCAGCCAGGCGCCACCGGCGCAGGCCAGTGCGGCCACCGCCACCGACACCGGGGGGAGACGTCGGTGCAGCGGCGGGGAATGGCGATGACGTCCACGTGGCATGGCTGGGAATTTACCGTGCCTCGCTGTGCGGATGACACCGGACGAACCGTGTCACGCGAGGCCCTTGCTCTTCAGGTACTCCTCGGCCACATCCGCAGGCTTCTCACGGTCCTGGTCCACCTTGCGGTTGAGCTCGGTCAGGTCCTTGGTGGTGAGGGTGCGATTGAGTTTGTCGAGCGCCTCCGCGACCTTCTTGCCGCCCGCGTCCTTCGCGTTGACGACCGGCACGACGTTGTCCGCGTTCTGCAGCTTCTTGTCGTCCTGGAGCAGTACCAGGCCGAACTGCTCCAGGGTGGCGTCCGTGGTGGTCGTCAGCACCAGCTGGTCCTTGCCGTCCTTGACGGCCTGCTTGGACTGGCTGGAGCCGACGCCCTTGGGGTCGATGCCCTTGATGTCGATCCCGTACGTCTTCTCCAGGCCCGGGCGGCAGAACGGGCGGGTCTCGCACTCGTCACCCGCTGCGATGGTGACGCGCTCCTTCGACCTGCCCAGGTCGCTGAGGGTCTTGAGCTTGTGCTTCTTGGCGTAGTCCTTGGAGACGGCGAACGCGTTCTGGTCCGCCGCCTTGCCCGCCTCCAGGACCTTCAGCCCACGCGGGCCGGCGAGCTTGCGCAGCGCCTCGACGGTCTCGTCGGCGTCGTTGGAGGCGACCGGCTCGGCCTTGGGGCCGTTCTTCTTGGCGTTGAGGAACTCGGCCATCGTCGCGGCGTACTCCGGCACGACGTCGATGCGGCCCTTCTCCAGCTCGGGGGCGTACAGCTCGCGGTTCTTGACCGTCTTGACGGACGCCTTGTACCCCGCCTTCTTCAGCACTCCGGCGTAGAGCTGGGAGAGGACCTTCGACTCGGTGAACTGCGCCGAGCCCACGACCAGGCTGCCCTTGCCGCCCCCGCCGCCGTCCTTCTCCTCCAGATCGCTGCCCCCGCAGGCGGCCAGCGAGAGGGCCAGTGCGGTGACGGTGCCGCCCGCGGCGAGGGCGCGCAGGCCGGTGGTTCTGCGCCGGGTGGGGGCGGTGCGGTGCGGGGTGGCGCCGGTGTGGTGGGTGGTGTGCGAGGGGGCCATCATGCGTCCATTCGTCCAGGTGTCGTTCGGGTGTCGTTCGGGCCGGGGCCGTCAGACGGACGTCGGGCGGCGCGCCGGGCGGCGCCGCATCGGGTCCAGGAGCCGCTCGGCGAGGGTGAGGGTGCGCTCGACCAGCAGCGCCAGGACGGCGACGAGCAGGGCGCCCGCGACCACCTGAGCCGTGTCGTAGTTGCCGAACCCGGCGGTGATCAGCCGGCCGAGGCCGCCGCCGCCCGGCAGCGCGGCGAGCGTCGCCGTGGCGACGAGCTGCACGGCGGCGGTCTGCACCCCGGTCATGATCAGCGGGAGCGCGAGCGGCAGTTCGACCTGGCGCAGCAGCTGCCGGCCCGTCATCCCCATGCCGCGGGCCGCCTCGACGACCTCCCGGTCGGCTTCGCGCACTCCGGTGTAGGCGTTGGTCAGCAGTGGCGGCAGGGCGAACAGCACCAGCGCCACGATCGTCGCCCAGTCGCCGTACTTGCCCAGCGGGCCCATCGACAGCAGCACCAGCACCGCGAAGGTGGGCACCGCGCGCCCCGCGTTCGACAGGTTCACCGCCAGCGCGCCGCCCCGCCCCACGTGGCCCAGCCACAGTGCGAGCGGCAGCGCGATCGCGCACGAGAGCAGCAGGCACACGCCCGTCAGATAGATGTGCTCGCCCAGGCGTTGGAGGACACCGCCGTCGCCCGTCCAGTGGGAGCCGGTCGCGAGCCAGACCCATACGTCGCCGAAGATGCCCATGCCGCTAGCCCGCCTTCCCCACGAGATCCTGCGCCGAGGCGGCCGACGGGGCGGACGGAGCCGACGGAGCCGAGGGCCCGGAAGGGCCCGAAGGGGCGCGTGCGGCGCGCTTCCGCGTGCGTACGCGGGTCCACGGCGTCAGCGCCCGCTGGAGCCACAGCAGGAGCAGGTCGGCGACGATCGCCAGGACGACACAGATGGCCGAGGCGGTCAGCACCTGCGCCTTGAAATAGCTCTCCATGCCGTCGTAGATGAGGTTGCCCAGCCCGCCGTAGCCGACGATCGCGCCGATCGTGGTCAGCGACACCGCCGTGACCGTCGCGATCCGCACCCCCGCCAGCAGCGCGGGCAGCGCCAGCGGCAGCTCGACTTCGAGCAGCAGTCTGCCCGGCCCGTACCCCATGCCCTGCGCGGCCTCCCGGGCCTCGGCCGGTACCGCGTCCAGGCCCGCCAGGATGTTGCGCACCAGCACCGTGAGGGAGTACAGCACCAGACCCGTCACCACAACGGCGGCCGACAGCCCGAAGACCGGCAGCAGCAGCGCGAACATCGCCAGCGAAGGGATGGTGTAGAGCACCGTCGTCACGCCCAGGGCCGGGGCGCGGGCCGCACGCCAGCGCCGGGCCGCCACCGCCAGCGGCAGGGCGATCAACAGGGCGATGGTGACGGAGAGCGCGGTGATCCAGATGTGCTCCACCGTCGCGTCGAGCAACTCGCTCTGCCGGGTGCGCAGATACGTCCCGCACAGCCACTCGTTCTGCGCGAGACAGCCCTGGGGGCCGCCTGCCGCCACGCTGCTCATACCGGTCACCTCCCCGCGCTGTGCGGTTCTCGGACGAAGTTCGGGCGGAGTTCGGACGAAGCCGTGAAGTCTCATGCCACGATGACGGCCGACCCTATCCCGGCGGACTGACAATCGGTCCGCAGTGCCGTACCCCGGAAACAGACTGTTCATCCTCTGCGCCGAGGATTGCGCTGGGCCGAGGATTTCCGGTGGCCCGGGTTCCGGTCTCCGAGCGGCTCGGATTCCGGTGTCCGGTACGGTCGGCGGTCTTCGGGACGGGCGGACGAAGACGAGGATGGGCAGATGATTCGCTTCGAGAACGTGGCCAAGCGCTACCCCGACGGGACCGTCGCGGTCGAAGGGCTCTCCTTCGAGGTGGCCGAGGGGGAACTGGTCACCCTCGTCGGCCCCTCGGGCTGCGGCAAGACCACCACCATGAAGATGGTCAACCGGCTCATCGAGCCCACCGAGGGGCGCATCCTGGTCGACGGCGAGGACATCGCCGAGGCCGAACCGGTGGAACTGCGCCGCCGGATGGGCTACGTCATCCAGCAGACCGGGCTCTTCCCGCACCGCACCGTGCTGGACAACACCGCCACCGTCCCGCACCTGCTGGGCTGGCCCAAGGCGCGCAGACGCGAACGCGCCCGGGAACTGCTGGATCTGGTGGGCCTGGACCCGGACGTCTTCGGCGACCGCTACCCCGAGCAGCTCAGCGGCGGCCAGCGGCAGCGCGTCGGGGTCGCCAGGGCGCTGGCGGCCGACCCGCCGGTGCTGCTGATGGACGAACCCTTCGGCGCCGTCGACCCCGTGGTGCGCGAGCACCTGCAGAACGAGTTCCTGCGGCTCCAGTCGCGGCTGCACAAGACGGTGCTGTTCGTCACACACGACATCGAGGAGGCGGTCCGCCTCGGCGACCGCATCGCCGTCTACGGAGAGGGCCGCATCGAGCAGTTCGACTCGCCCGCCACGGTGCTGGGCGCCCCCGCCTCCGGGTACGTGGCCGACTTCGTCGGCGCCGACCGCGGCCTCAAGCGGCTGTCCGTCACCCCGATAGAGACCGGTGACCTGGAGCAGCCGCCCACCCTCCACCTGACCGACCGGCTGGACGAGGCCGCGGCGCGGATGGCGACCGACGGCGCCCGCTGGGCCGTAGTGCTGGACGGCGCGGACGTACTGCACGGCTGGGTCTCCGCCGCCACCCTCGCCGAGGCGGCGGTACGCGACGCGGACGGCTCGGGCACGGTCGGCGACCACGCGCGGCGCATGGAGGCGTGGCTGCCGCTGGGTTCCTCCCTCAAGCAGGCGTTCAGCACGATGCTCCAGCACGACGCCGGGTGGATCGCCGTGGAGGACGAGGCGGACCGGTTCGTCGGCGTCCTCACCCCGGCCAAGCTGCACGAGGCGCTGCGCCGCTCGGTCGACGCCGACGCCCGCGCCGTGGCCCGCCAGGACGTCGAGCTGGAGACGATCGAGAGCTCGTGAGGCGGGGGGGGGAGGGGAAGCCGTGCGGGTGCGCCGTTGACAGTGTGCGTACGGCTGTGCTGCACTCCCCGCATGATCAGCACACGCGGCCACTTCTGGCGGAGGGTCCATCTGGACCTGCTCCGCTACGCGGGCCGCGTGTGTCTGCCGTCCTGCTGAGCGCTCGTCCGAGCGCTGTCTGATCGCTCGTCTTCCACCCCGCCGCCGGCCCGACGCGGCCGGCGTGCGTCCACGATCATTCACTCCCAGGACGGTTCCCGTGTCACTCGCGCCTGTTTCCGCGCGCCCCGTGCGCCCTGCCGCGCCCGGCCCCGACGAGGCCGAACTCCTCGCCTTCGTACGGCGGATCGCCGCCGACGACGCACTTGTCGCCTCCCTCCCGCTCGACCCCGAAGGGCGCACCTGGCTGCGCCTGGAGGGACCCGGCGGCAGCGAGGCATGGCTCATCGGCTGGCCGCCCGGCACCGGTACCGGCTGGCACGACCACGGCGGCTCACACGGCGCCTTCGCCACCGCGCGCGGCGCCCTCACCGAGCACGCGCTCGCGGCCCGCATCCCCACCGAGGGGTGGAAGACGCTCGAGCTGTCCGACGGCTTGGACCGCCGGCGGCAACTGGCGGCGGGCGAAGGACGGGCGTTCGGCCCGCACCATGTGCACGAAGTGCTCAACGACTGCGGCAGCGCCCACGCCGTCTCGGTGCACGCCTACTACCCTCCCCTGCCACTGATGCGCCGGTACAGCCGTGTCGGCGCCGTACTGCACCTCGAACAGGTCGAGCGCCCAGGGGAGTGGGAGTGAGCACCGTGCCGGAGCCGCTGGAGCCGTCGGAGCCGCCGGAGCCGCTGGAGACAGCGGAGCCGTCACAGCCGCCGGAGAGCCGCGTCGACGCCCTGCTGGCCGAAGCCCGCGCCGGACTCGCCCGGCTGACGCCCCGGCAGGCCGCCGAGGCGCAGCGGGACGGGGCGCTGCTGGTGGACATCCGGTACGCGGCGCTGCGGGAGCGGGACGGCACCATTCCGGGGGCCCTGGTGGTCGAGCGCAACGAGCTGGAGTGGCGGCTGGACCCCACCTGCCCGCACCGCGCGCCCGAAGCCACCGGCGCCGGCCTGCGGGTGGTGGTCGTCTGCAACGAGGGCTACGCCTCCAGCCTGGCGGCGCGGTCTCTGCACGCGGTCGGGCTGCCGTACGCCACGGATCTGGCCGGCGGCTTCCAGGCGTGGCGCGCCGCGGGGCTTCCGGTCCGGCCCGCTGCCGCCGTCCGTGAGGGGGTCAGCCCGCCGCGAGATCCTTGAGGGCTTCCAGGACGCTGCGGTGGAACGTCGGATAGGCGTACATCATGTCGCGCAGCGTCGTGGTGGGCACGGCGGCGCGGACCGCGACAGTGAGCCCGTAGAGGACTTCGCCGCCCATCGGCCCCGCGGAGGTGGCGCCCACCAGGACGCCGCGTTCCGCGTCCTCGACCAGCTTGATCAGGCCCTCGTTGCCCGCCTTGTGGATCCAGCCGCGGGATCCGGCGGGCACCTGGGCCAGTCCGGTGCGTACGGTCAGCCCGCGCTCGCGTGCCTTCTTCTCGGTCAGCCCGACGGAGCCGATCTCCGGGTCGGTGAAGGTCACATGGGGCAGCGCGCGGTAGTCGGCGCCGGGCCCCGGCTCGCCCAGTCCCGCCTCGGCGAGGATGGCGCGTACCGCCACGTCCGCCTGGTAGATCGCCGCATGGGTGAAGGCGCCCTCGCCCACCAGGTCACCGACTGCCCACACGCCGGGTGCGGCCCGCATGTGCGCGTCCACCTCCAGGCGGCGGGCGCCCGGTTCGAGGCCCAGCGCCTCGGGGTCGAGCGCGTCCAGCCGGGGCCGGCGGCCGGTGGCCACCAGCAGCCGCTCGGCGGACAGCTCCGCGCCGTCCTCCAGGGTGAGGGTGAACGTGCCGTCCGCGTAGCGCGCGGACGCGGCCCGTGCGTTGGTCCGTACGGTCAGCCCCTCGTCCCTGAAGACCCGCAGCAGCAGTTCCCCGGCTTCCGGTTCCTCGGCCGAGACCACCCGCTCGGACGCCTCGATCAGGGTGACCCGGGTGCCGAACCGTGCGTACGCCTGGGCGAGTTCGACGCCGACAGCGCCACCGCCGAGCACCAGCATGGAGGCCGGGGCCTCGGCCGCTGAGACGGCTTCCCGGTTCGTCCAGTACGGCACCTGGCCGAGACCGGAGACGGGGGGTGCCGAGGGGGCGCTGCCGGTCGCCAGGAGGACACCGCGCCGTGCGGTGAACGTCTCCCGTCCGCTCCCGCTCTCGACCTCCACCCGGCCCTGCCCGGTGAACCTGCCCCGGCCGCGTACGAAGCGCCCGCCCTGCCGGGTGAACCGCTCGACGGCTGCCGCGTCGTCCCAGTCGGCCGTCGCCTCGTCACGGATCCGCGCGTGGACGAGGGGGAAGTCCGGCTCCACCCTGGCGCTGCCCGCCATTCCGGGCACCCGCCGGGCCTCGGCCAGCAGATTGCCTGCCCTGACCATCATCTTGCTGGGCACGCACGCCCAGTAGGGGCACTCGCCGCCCAGCAGCTCCGCCTCGACGCCCACCACGTCCAGCCCCGCCTCCGCGAGCTGCCCCGCGGCCGCCTCGCCGCCCGGCCCCATCCCCAGTACGACCACATCGCACTCGCTCACCACAGGCCGCCCTCCTCCACCTCGTCCCGGCGAGCATACGAGCCCCGAACCTCAAGGGCATCCCACAACGTGCCCCCAAGGGGGCGCGCGAGCCAAGTCGCACCCCGGAGGGGCGCGGGGAACTGCGCGCTCAGCCGAATCTCACCGGCAGCTTGCAATCGACGTTCAGGGGCAGTTCCTGGCCAGATTGACCGGGGGCCGGCGCAGGCCCTGCGGGGCAGGTGGCGTCCCGAAGGGGCGCGGGGAACTGCGCGCTCAGCCGAATCTCACCGGCAGCCTGCAACCAACATCCAGGGGCAGCCCGTACCCAGAACAGCCGAGAGACCCGCACAAAACCCGCGGGGCAACCACTAGCCCGCCCGCCAACCACCCGCGCAGTCCACCTCGCACACCAGCCACCCGAATCCCCCCAACCCACACCCATCCAGCAACTCCGCCGCCTCACCGGCCGCACTCAACTCCCGTACGTACGCCGCGGGATCGCTGCCGGCCAGCGAGAGGGCGGGCCGTCGTCCGGTCACCCCCAGCGAGCGCAGGGCCGCTCGCTGGGCCAGCAGGGTGGTGCCGCCCGGCGCGGCGGCGGCCACGGCGTCCAGGGCGACGTGCGAGGTCAGGTCGCACGAGCCGTCCGGTACGGGCCGGCACTCGTGGCCCGCACGGAAGCCGGTGAGGGTGCCGAAGGGCGGCCGGGCCGCGCGCTCGTGCGCGTAGTCGACGGCGACGGCCACGCCCCGCCGCAGGGCGCCGGCGGCCCGCGCCCAGGCGGCGTCGCGCGGGTGCCCGAGCTCGGCCCGCGCGCCCTCGCCGGCGCCCGTCAGCGGCCACCAGCGCGCCAGCCACGCGGCGTCCTCCCCCGCCACCTCAGGGCCGAGCCGCTCGGTGCCGTCCGGCTCCACCAGGACCAGCCGCGGGGTGCCGGACGCGTCGTTCTCGGCGATGTCCACGGGGACGTTGTCCAGCCACTCGTTGGCGAACAGCAGCCCCGTCAGCGTTCGGGGAGCGGGCAGCTCGTGCTGCCAGCCGATCGTCTCGTCCAGCCGCGCGGGCCGCTCCCGCCGCTCGACGGCGACCGGACGCAGCCTGGCCAGCACCTGGGCACCGGCCGCCTCCCGCTCCCACAGCGCGGCCAGCACCCCGGTCAGCAGCTCGCCGTCGCCGGCCCCGACGTCCACCAGGTCCAGCGGATCAGGGCGCCCCAGTGCCTCGTCCACCCGCAGCAGGAGGCGTGCCACCGCTTCGGCGAACAGCGTCGAGGCGTGCACGGAGGTGCGGAAATGCGCTGCGGGGGCGTGCTGCGCGTAGAAGCCGCGCGGCCCGTACAGCGCGCGTTCGGTGGCCGTTCGCCACCCGGGCGGCTCGGAGTTCATGGGCCTCACCGTAGGGCGGGTCCCGCCGCTGGTGCGGATCGCCACCCTCCACCTTCCGGAGTACGTACGGCAGCCAGGGATCGGCCGTCCGGTTGACCCCTGCACGTATCCGCCCTGCATACGCTTGGTTACGTGAACCGGCTTTACGACTTCATCCGCAGGCACCCCACCTGGGTGGACAGCCTCTGGGCCGGTTTCCTGCTCATGTTGTCGTCGCTGTGGATCGTCGCCAGTGTGTCGGCTCCGCCCACCCCTGACGGTTCCGACCCGCTGCCCCGGGAGACCGGCCAGCAGATAGCGCTGATACCGATAGCGCTCGCGCTGTGCCTGGTGGTGGCGCTGCGGCGGCGGGCCCCGGAGAAGATGCTGCTGCTGGCGACCGGCACGGGGCTCGCCCAGGTGATCGCCGACGTCAGCCCGTTCCCCGGCGACTTCGCCTTCCTGGTCATCATCTTCACCGTCGCCTCCCGGCACACCCGCTGGGCCTCCCGCTTCGCACTGGTGGGCGCGCTGCTGGCGCCCGCCATCGACGCGCTGCGCTGGCCCAGTCCGCGGGGCGACCTGTCGGGGCAGATCTTCGGCACCCTGTTCATGACGCTCGCCTTCGTGATGGCCTGGGTGCTCGGCGACTCCCTGCGCACCCGCCGCGCCTACTACCTCCAGCTGGAGGAGCGCGCCAGACGGCTGGAGAAGGAACGCGAGGCACAGGCCAAGGTGGCCGTCGCGGCCGAGCGGGCCCGGATCGCCCGCGAGCTGCACGACGTGGTGGCGCACAACGTCTCCGTGATGGTCGTCCAGGCCGACGGCGCCGCCTATGTGCTGGACACCTCGCCCGAGCAGACGCGGATGGCGCTGGAGACCATCTCCGGCACCGGCCGTCAGGCCCTCGCCGAGATGCGCCGGCTGCTGGGCGTGCTGCGCAGCGGTGACCCCGGTAAGCGGGACGGCGACGAGTACGTTCCGCAGCCAGGTGTGGAGCAGATCGCCGACCTGGTCGAGCAGGTGCGCGGCACCGGGCTGACGGTGAACTTCAAGGTGGAGGGCACCCCGCATCCGCTGCCCAGCAGTGTGGAGCTGACGGCGTACCGGATCGTGCAGGAGGCACTGACCAATACGCGCAAGCACGGCGGCCCGGACGTCGGCGCCACGGTGCGGCTGCGCTACGGGGACGGCGAACTGTCCGTACTGGCCGAGGACGACGGCCGCGGCGCCCAGCGCGAGCTGTACGAGGAAGGCGGCACCGACGGCCTCGGGCACGGCCTGATCGGGATGCGCGAGCGGGTCGGCATGGTGGGCGGGGCGCTGGAGGCCGGGCCCCGCTCGGGCGGCGGTTTCCGTATCCGTGCGGCCCTCCCGCTCAAGGGCGCAGACTGACGCCCCGATCCCCGCTTTTCCGCCCCACCGAGAAGAACTCAAGGACCCGAGGACCCGAAATGACCATCCGTGTGATGCTCGTCGACGACCAGGCGCTGCTGCGCACCGGTTTCCGTATGGTGCTGACCGCCCAGCAGGACATGGAGGTCGCGGCGGAGGCGAGCGACGGCGCCGAGGCGCTGGCCGTACTGCGTGAGACCCCGGTGGATGTCGTGCTGATGGACGTACGGATGCCGAACGTCGACGGCGTGGAGGCCACCCGCCGCATCTGCGAGGGCGGCGAGGGGGGTCCTGGCAAGCCGAAGGTGCTGATACTGACCACCTTCGACCTGGACGAGTACGCCTTCTCCGCGCTCAAGGCCGGGGCGAGCGGCTTCATGCTCAAGGACGTGCCGCCCGGCGATCTGCTGGCCGCCATCCGCGCGGTGCACAGCGGTGACGCGGTCGTGGCCCCCAGCACCACCCGGCGGCTGATCGACCGCTTCTCCTCGGTGCTGCCCGCCACCGCATCGGAACCGGTCGCCAAGGAACTGCGCCGCCTCACCGAGCGCGAGCGCGAAGTCCTCACCCTGATCGCCCAGGGTCTCTCCAACGGCGAGATCGCAGCTCAGCTGGTGCTGTCAGAGGCTACGGTCAAGACGCACGTGGGCCGCATCCTGGCCAAGCTGGAGCTGCGCGACCGGGTGCAGGCAGTGGTCCTGGCATACGAGACGGGGCTGGTCCGGGCGGGGGGCTAGCCCCGACCAGCCCTCAGCGCAGCACCGTTTCCAGAAAGTCGCTGCCCAGCCGCCCCACCACTTTCACGTCGAGCTGGTACTGCACATACCGCCCATGCCGCCGTGCAGTGATCAGCCCGGCCTTCTTCAGCACGGCCAGGTGCCGGGACACCTCCGGGGAGCTGACCGAGTAGAGGTCGGCCAGCTCCGAAGTGGTGTACGGAGCCCGCGCCAGGCTCCGGCAGAGCCGCATCCGCAGGGGGTGCGCCACCGCCTCCATGCGCAGCGTGACCTGCTCGACGGACAGCGGCGTCGACAGCAGCTCGCGGCCTGTCAGCGGGTAGTACACCACGGGCCGCCACCCGTACCGGTGCAGCACCATCAGATGCGGCCAGGTGTGAACGGACGGGATGAACGTCACTCCTGGGCCGACCGCCGGGTCCACCGCTGTGGTGCGGGCACTGGCGAGCTTGTCGGCGCTGATGACCGAGCCTTTCTTGTCGGTCGAGAGGGCCGGTGAGACCGCCTCCAGCGTCGCGGCCAGCCCGCGGCGGCGCAGCAGTTCGGTCTTCTCCCTGGCGTCGGCGGCCAGCTGATGGCGCACCCGGTTCCAGGTGTCGGCGAAGAACGCCTGCTCGCAGTCCTCGAAAAGGCGCCGCACCCAGCTCCGTACCGCAGGCGGGTCCGCCAGCAGCCGCTCGGTGAACCGGCGCTGCTGCGGCCCGCGCGCGGACGCCAGTTCGATGGAGCGCTCCCGCTGCGTGGCGTCGGTCAGCGGGGAGCGCAGCGATTCACTGCCGTACAGCGCGCTACAGGTGAACTCCAGCGCCGCCGTGACGAACTCCTCGTCGTCCAGCTTGTCGAGCAGGTCCAGGTCCTCGGCGAGCGTCGCACCTGGCTGTACGGAGGCGTCCCGCAGTCCGGCGAAGCCCATCAGGATGTCGGAGAACGTCGTACGCCACAGGAAGTCCGCCTCGCACAGCCGGTCGGCGAGGTCCGGTTTGAGGGAGGCATTGGTGGCGGTCGCCCAGGCGTGCGCCCCTGGGTGGTGCCCCGGCTCGGCCAGGGTGTGCAGCGCGGTGCCCAGCTCCGCCAGTGGGGAGGGCGCGAAGACGATGCGCTCCGGCGGCAGCCCCGCGATGTCGATGGTGACGCTCATGCCCCCATACTGCCCTGCTGGTCAACGCCTTTTCCGGTCCCGTTTCCGGTCCCAGCGGGGCGCTGCTTTCTTCCCCGATTGACGTGCTCCGTCAATCGGCGGGAGCCGGATTGACGGCCCCCGTCAACTCGCGTGCTCCGGCCGGAAACGCGCAGCAATGTCGTCGTCATGACCATCAGTGAGCAGTACGCATTGGACGTCTGGCGGCTCCGCTCCCAGGAGCAGCCGCCGCCCCCGGCACCCGGCACCCACGAGGCGAAGCTCTTCCGGGCATGGTGGGTGGCCCGTAAGGAGGCGCGCGAGGAACTGGGCCGGCCCGTACGGAGCACCGCACCCCGGACCCTCCGGCGCCGTGCGCGGAGGGCTTAGCATGGCGTGGTCTCGTCCGGTACCGGCGACTGAGCGGACCGGAACGCATACGGAAGGCCACTTTCGTGAACGCACACCATGCCCACCCCCCGGGCGGCGCAGGGGGACCCGATCCCTCGACCCCGGCCAGGGCCGAGGACCGCCCTGCGCGGCTGTCCGTCGGCGTCGTCGGCGCCGGCCGGGTCGGCCCCGCGCTGGCGGCGGCGCTACAGCTGGCGGGGCACCGCCCCGTTGCCGCCTCCGGGGTCTCGGACGCCTCCCGGCGCCGCGCGGCCGAGCTGCTGCCCGGCGTACCGCTGGTGGACCCGGCCGAGGTGCTGGCCCGCTCCGAACTCGTCCTGCTGACCGTGCCCGACGACGCGCTGCCCGGCCTGGTGTCGGGGCTGGCGCAGACCGGTGCCGTCCGCCCGGGGCAGCTGCTGGCGCACACCTCGGGCCGGTTCGGCACCTCGGTGCTGGAGCCCGCGCTGCGCGCCGGAGCGCTGCCGATCGCGCTGCACCCGGTGATGACGTTCACCGGCACCTCGGTGGACGTGCAGCGGCTGGCCGGGTGCGCTTTCGGGGTGACGGCGCCGGAGGAGCTGCGGCTGGCGGCCGAGGCCCTCGTCATCGAGATGGGCGGCGAGCCCGAGTGGGTGGCCGAGGAGTCCCGCCCGCTCTACCACGCGGCTCTCGCCATCGGCGCCAACCACCTGGTCACCCTCGTCAACCAGTCGATGGACCTGTTGCGCGCCACCGGTGTGCAGGCCCCCGACCGGATGCTCGGCCCGCTGCTGGGCGCGGCCCTGGACAACGCCCTGCGCTCCGCCGACGCCGCGCTGACCGGCCCCGTGGCCAGGGGCGACGCGGGCACGGTCGCCGCACACATCGCCGAGCTGCGCCGCAGCGCACCGGAGACGGTGGCCGGCTATCTGGCGATGGCCCGCGCCACCGCCGACCGGGCGCTGGCACACGGCCTGCTCAAGCCGGAGCCCGCCGAGGCGCTGCTGGACGTACTGGCAGCTTCCGGCAGTGAGGGCGAGCGTCCCGGCAGTGAGGGGCCCGGCGGTGACGGCGACGGGGAGGCCGACGCATGAGGCCGCACCTCGTCGATACGGCGGCCGAACTGCGCTCCCTCGCCCGCGGACCGGAACGCGCCGTCGTCATGACCATGGGCGCCTTGCACGAGGGCCATGCCGCGCTGGTGCGTGCCGCGCGCGAGCGGGTGGGTCCCGAGGGCCAGGTCGTGGTCACCGTCTTCGTCAACCCGCTCCAGTTCGGCGCGGGCGAGGACCTGGACCGCTATCCGCGCACCCTGGAAGCGGATCTGGAGGTCGCGGGCAAGGAGGGCGCGGATGTGGTCTTCGCACCGTCCCTGGCCGAGGTCTACCCGGGCGGCGAGCCGCAGGTGCGGATCTCGGCGGGACCGATGGGCGCCGTGCTGGAGGGCGCGTTCCGCCCCGGGCACTTCGACGGGGTGCTCACCGTCGTCGCCAAGCTGCTCCACCTCACGGCGCCCGATGTGGCGTTCTTCGGTCAGAAGGACGCCCAGCAGCTCGCCCTCGTCCGCCGAATGGTGCGGGACCTGAACTTCCCCGTGGAGATCGTCGCCGTCCCCACCGTCCGGGAGCCGGACGGACTCGCCCTCTCCAGCCGCAACCGCTATCTCGGCGACGCCGAGCGCACCAGCTCCCTCGCCCTCTCCCGGGCCCTGCGCGCGGGCGAGCAGGCCGTGCCGCGCGGTCCCGCTGCGGTTCTGGGCGCCGCCCGGCAGGTGCTGGAGGCCGCCGCTGGGCAGGGTCTGGACGTGGACTATGCGGCACTGGTCGACGCGGAGGGTTTCACCGAGATCGCCGACGACGCGTGGCAGGGAGAGGCCGTCCTGGCCGTCGCGGCCCGCGCGGGCACGACCCGGCTGATCGACAACGTCGCCCTGCACTTCGGCCCCCGGCAATCCGGAGGCCGGCACCTCGCCCCGCACCCCGGAGAAGCACGATGACCGCCCTGAGCCGGACACCCGGACCCGTCAACCCCGGCATAGCCGGCAGCGCGCTGCCCGCGCCCCCGCCGGGCTGGAACCTGGACGCCGACGTGGTCGTCGTCGGCTCCGGCGTCGCCGGGCTGACGGCCGCACTGCGCTGCGCCGCGGGCGGGGCCCGTACGGTCGTGGTCACCAAGGCCCGGCTGAACGCGGGTTCCACCCGCTGGGCGCAGGGCGGCATCGCGGCGGCACTGGGCGAGGGGGACAGCCCCGAACAGCACCTGGACGACACCCTGGTGGCCGGAGCCGGGCTGTGCGACGAGAACGCGGTGCGCACCCTGGTCACCGAGGGTCCCGCGGCTGTACAGCGGCTCATCGAGGCGGGCGCCGCATTCGATCTCTCCGCCGACACCGGCCAGATCGCGCTGACCCGCGAAGGCGGCCACCACCGCAACCGCATCGCCCACGCGGGCGGCGACGCGACCGGCGCCGAGGTCTCCCGGGCCCTGGTCGGCGCCGTACGCGCACAGGGCATCCGCACCATCGAGAACGCCCTCGTCCTCGACCTGCTCAAGGACGCCGAGGGCCGCACGGCAGGCGTCACCCTGCACGTCATGGGCGAGGGCCAGCACGACGGCGTAGGGGCGGTCCGCGCACCCGCCGTCGTACTGGCGACCGGCGGCATGGGCCAGGTCTTCGCTGCGACGACCAACCCGGCCGTCTCCACCGGCGACGGCGTCGCCCTCGCGCTGCGGGCCGGCGCCGAGGTCTCCGACCTGGAGTTCGTCCAGTTCCATCCGACGGTGCTCTACCTGGGCCCCGAGGCCGAGGGCCAGCAGCCGCTGATCTCCGAGGCGGTACGCGGTGAGGGCGCCCATCTGGTGGACGCCGAAGGGGTCCGCTTCATGCAGGGCGCCCACCCGCTGGCCGAGCTGGCGCCGCGGGACATCGTCGCCAAGGGCATCATGCAGCACGCCGCGCAGCAGGGCACGGATCACATGTATCTGGACGCCCGGCACTTCGGCGCCGCCATGTGGGAGAGCCGCTTCCCCACCATCCTGGCCGCCTGCAGGGCGCACGGCATCGACCCGGTGACGCAGCCCGTCCCCGTCGCCCCCGCCGCGCACTACGCCAGCGGCGGCATCCGCACCGACCTGACCGGCCGCACCACGGTCCCCGGCCTCTACGCCTGCGGCGAGGCGGCGTGCACCGGGGTGCACGGCGCCAACCGGCTGGCCTCCAACAGCCTGCTGGAGGGCCTGGTCTTCGCCGAGCGGATCGCCGAGTCGGTCCTGGCCGCCGACCGGTCGCTGCCCGGGCCCCCGGCCGCAGACCGCGGCCCGGCGGCGACGCTCCTGCCGGCCACCGCCCGCACCCGCATCCAGCACACGATGACCGCCGGAGCCGGAGTCCTGCGCAGCGCCCGCTCCCTCTCCTCGGCAGCCGGTCAACTGGCTGCCCTCACCACGGCGGCGGACGGGAAGCACCCCGAGCCGGGCGTGGACACCTGGGAGACGACCAACCTCCATCTGGTCGCACAGGTCCTGGTGGCAGCCGCTCTCCGACGCGAGGAGACACGAGGCTGCCACTGGCGCGAGGATTTCCCGGACCGCGACGACGAGCGCTGGCGCCGCCACATCGTCGTCACCGTCGGCGACGCGGCAGGCCCCGACGCCCCGTTCACCCTTCGTACGACCCAGACGACCGCCTTCCCCGCGGTCGTCGCCCCGCCCAAGGAGCAACAGTGACCGACGACCTCCCCCTCCTCCAGATCGGCAGGGGCCCTGCGGCACCGTCCGAGCCGGGCGGCTGCGGCGACGGCTGCGGCTGCGCGTCCGGACCCGGGCCCGACGATCTCGACCCGCTGGAGTGCGGCCTGGACCCCGACCTGGCCCAGCTGCTGAGCGACGCGGGACTCGACCCGGTGCAGGTCGAGGACATCGCCCACCTGGCGGTCGAGGAGGACCTGGACCGCGGGGTGGACGTCACCAGCGTCGCCACCATCCCGGAGGACGCCGTCGCCACGGGCGACTTCACGGCGCGCGAGGCCGGAACGGTCGCGGGCCTCCGGGTCGCCGAGGCCGTGCTCTCCGTGGTGTGCACGGACGAGTTCGAGGTGGAGCGGCACGCGCTGGACGGCGACCGGGTGGAGGCGGGCCAGCGGCTGCTGACCGTCCGCACCCGCACCCGCGACCTGCTCACGGCCGAGCGCAGCGCCCTCAACCTGCTGTGCCGCCTCTCCGGCATCGCGACCGCGACCCGCGCCTGGGCGGACGCGCTGGAGGGCACGAAGACCCAGGTGCGCGACACCCGCAAGACGACGCCGGGGCTGCGCGCGCTGGAGAAGTTCGCGGTGCGCTGCGGCGGCGGGGTCAACCACCGGATGTCGCTGTCCGACGCGGCGCTCATCAAGGACAACCACGTCGTCGCGGCGGGCGGGGTCGCCGAGGCGTTCGCGCGGGTGCGTGCCGAGTTCCCCGACATCCCCGTCGAGGTGGAGGTCGACAGCCTGGACCAGATCCCGCCGGTCCTCGACCAGGGCGCCGATCTGCTGCTGCTGGACAACTTCACGCCGGGTATGACCGCCGAGGCGGTCACCCTGGTCGCCGGCCGGGCCCGGCTGGAGTCCTCAGGGCGCCTCACCCTGGCCAACGCCGCCGAGTACGCGGCAACCGGCGTCGACTACCTCGCCGTCGGCTCGCTGACCCACTCGGCGCCGGTCCTCGACATCGGCCTGGACCTGCGAGAGGACGCCGACGCACGAGAGGAGCAGCCCTGATGCTGCTCACCATCGACGTGGGCAACACCCACACCGTGCTGGGGCTGTTCGACGGCGAGGAGATCGTCGAGCACTGGCGCATCGCGACCGAGGCCCGCCGCACCGCGGACGAACTGGCCGTACTGCTGCACGGCCTGATGGGCATGCACCCGCTGCTCGGCGAGGAACTGGGCGACAACATCGAGGGCATCGCCATCTGTTCGACCGTCCCCTCCGTGCTGCACGAGCTGCGCGAGGTGACCCGGCGCTATTACGGCGACATTCCGGCGGTGCTGGTCGAGCCGGGCGTCAAGACGGGCGTGCCGATCCTGATGGACAACCCGAAGGAGGTCGGCGCCGACCGGATCATCAACGCGCTGGCCGCGGTCGAGCTGTACGGCGGCCCGTGCGTGGTCGTCGACTTCGGTACGGCCACCACCTTCGACGCGGTCTCGGCGCGCGGCGAGTACGTCGGCGGCGTCATCGCCCCCGGTATCGAGATCTCCGTGGACGCGCTGGGCATGCGCGGCGCCCAGCTCCGCAAGATCGAGATCGCCCGGCCGCGCAGCGTCATCGGCAAGAACACCGTCGAGGCGATGCAGGCGGGCATCGTCTACGGCTTCGCGGGCCAGGTGGACGGCGTCGTCCACCGGATGGCCGCCGAGCTGACGGACGACCCCGAGGACGTCACCGTCATCGCGACCGGCGGCCTCGCCCCCATGGTGCTCGGCGAGTCCACAGTGATCGACGAGCACGAGCCCTGGCTGACGCTGATCGGCCTGCGCCTGGTGTACGAACGCAACGTCGCCCGGAACTGACGTCCGGAACCGGGGTAACGGCGTCCGGAACCGAGGCAATGGCGTGACGCGCCCCGCCACGCCGCAAATCAGGCGATAAGCACATTTAGCTCTTACATCCTCTATCGTCGCCTCATGCCCACGCCATACGGTTCCCGAGGCGGCGTGGCGTTCGGCCCGCACGAGCTGCGAGTGCTCAGCGGTGCCCTCGCCATCGCCCTCCAGTCCGACCCCGCGCCCGAGCAGGCCCGGGAGTACCTGCGGCTCGCCCAGGCCGTGGACGAGACGGTCCGTGAGGGCGCCCGGCTGCGTTCCTTCGTACGGGCGGACCTCGCCCGCTACCGTGCGGCCCTGCCGGGCGCCGCTGCGGGTTACCTGGATCAGCTGGAGGCCGCCCTCGCCACCGGGTACCTCCCCGTCCCGGCCGACCTCTCCGCGCTCCGCCTCCTGTGCGCATGCGCGGCGAGCCCGGCCGAGACGGCCCGCCGCAGGGTGCTGCTCCGGCGCGCCCAGGCGGCCCGTATCCCGCAGGGCCACCACCCCCAGGACGACAGGACCGCCGCCCGGATCCCGGCCCCGGCCGGCCGCGCCTCCGCCGTCCGTATCCCGGCGGTCCGGGCGGCCGAGGAGGGCGAGCAGGGCGACGAGGGCCCCGAGCCGGGGCCGAAGCGGAAGGGGAAGCCGTCGCCGGGCCCCGCGAAGCCCGGTCCTGCCAAGCGGCCCGGCTCCCCTGAGCCC
>NZ_JADKMA010000046.1 GCF_017676365.1 Streptomyces oryzae | reverse complement strand
CAGCGCCAGGCCACCCCCCGGGCGGCGAGCCGGGGATGCCCGGCACACCCGGGCGGCGCCGGCACCCCGGGGCCGGTCCCGCTCATGGGCCCGCGCTTCCACACCGACCTGGAGGCGGTCTACCGGGACATGCGCCGCGACCACGGCCCCGTCGTCCCCGTCACCCTCCCCGGCGAGGTGCCCGCCTGGCTCGTCATCGGCTACCGCGAGCTCTACCAGGTCACCACCGACCCGGTGCTCTTCCCCCGCGACCAGGGGCTGTGGAACCAGTGGGACACCCTCCCGGAGGACTGGCCGCTCCGCCCGATGATCGGCACCCGGCAGCCCTCGGTCTACTTCACCGTCGGCGCGGAGCACCGCCGCCATCTGGCCATGGTCCAGCACGCGCTGGAGACCGTGAACCACATCGAGCTGCACCGCACCGCCGAGGAGATCGCCGACCGGCTCATCGACAGCTTCTGCGGCGCCGGCGAGGCCGAGATCGTCTCCGGCTACGCCAAGCCGCTGCCGCTGCTCACCCTCGCCCGCATCCTGGGCTTCCCGGACTCCGACGGCCCCGAGCTGATCCGCTTCCTGACCGACATGTGCGACGGCGGCCCCGACGCGCTGGCCGGGTTCGAGCGGGCGCTGGCCCTCATGCAGCAGCTGGTCGCCACCAAGCACGCCGCCCCGGCCGCCGATGTGGTCTCCGCGATGCTGGGCCACCCCGAGGAGTTCACCGACGAGGCGTACGCCCTCAACCTCATGGCGATCACCTCCGCCGGGTTCCTCCCGACGGCCGACTGGATCGGCAACTCGGTGCGGCTGATGCTCACCGACGACCGCTTCGCCGCCTCGCTGACCGGCGGCCGGCACAGCATCCCCGAGGCCATGAACGAGGTGCTGTGGGAGGACACGCCCACCCAGATCCTCGCCGGGCGCTGGGCAGCGCGCGACACCCGGCTCGGCGGCCACACCATCGCCCGGGGCGACATGCTGCTGCTCGGCCTGGCCGGTGCCAACGGCGACCCCGCCGCACATACGCACGACAGCCCGGACGGCCTGCGCAACAGCAACTTCGCCCACTTCGCCTTCAGCCACGGCGAGTACCAGTGCCCCTTCCCGGCGCAGGAGATCGCCGAGGTCATCGCCAGAACGGGCATCGAGGTGCTGCTCGACCGGCTGCCCGACCTCGAACTGGCCGTCCCACCCAGCACCCTGGCCCGCCGCCCCTCGCCCTTCCTGCGCGGGATGACGGTGCTCCCCGTCCGGTTCGCCACCACACCCCCGTACGGAGGCCACTGATGAACGGTCCAGCGGTGAACGGCAGCGCAGGACGGACCACGGTGAGCGGCGCCGGTGCAGGGCCCGAAGCGGCAGCGGGGAGCTGCCCGGCCGATGGGGGAGCGGCGTCCGGCTCCGGCGGCTGCCCGATCAGCCTCGATCCGCTCTCCATCGACCCGCTGGTCGGCCGCCTCGCCGAGGAGACCGAGGCGCTGCGCACCGCCGGGCCGCTCGCCCGGATCGATCTGATGGGCGCCGAGGCGTGGACGGTCACCACCCACGCCGAAGCCCGTCGGCTGCTCACCGACTCCCGGCTGGTCAAGGACATCACCACCTGGAACCTGTGGCGCAGCGGCGAGGTGGACGAGAGCTGGCCACTGATCGGCATGGTGGACGCGGGCCGCTCCATGTTCACCGTCGACGGCGCCGAGCACCGGCGGCTGCGGACCAAGACGGCGCAGGCCCTCACCCCGCGCCGGCTGGCGGCGATCCGGCCCGCCGTCGAGCGGATCACCGGCGAGCTGCTGGACGCGATGGAGGCGCACGCCGCTGAGGCGCCCGGCGAGCCCGTCGATCTCAAGGCCGCCTTCGCGCAGCCGCTGCCCATGTCGGTGGTCTGCTCGCTGATGGGCGTCGAACCCGAGCTGGAGCCGCGGCTGCACCGGCTCTACGAGGCGTTCTTCTCGATGCTGACGCCGCAGGACGAGCGGCTGGCCGTCATCCAGGAGCTGGACGAGCTCTACGCGGAGATGGTCGAGGAGAAGTCCGCGTCCCCCGGCGACGACCTCACCAGCGCCCTCATCCTCGCCGACGAGGGCGGCGAGCCGCTGACCGCGGAGGAGGTACGCGGCAATCTGGAGGCCATGGTCGCCGCCGGGCACGAGACCACGGTGACCTTGATCCTGTGCGCCGTACGGGCGCTGCTCACCCATCCGGACCAGCTGCGCCTGGTGCTCGACGGCCAGGTCGGCTGGGAGGCGGTCATCGAGGAGACGCTGCGGTGGGAGTCGCCGTCCACGCATCTGCTGATGCGGTTCGCGACCTCGGATGTCGAGGTCGCGGGGAGGGTGGTGCGGGAGGGCGAGGCGGTGGTGATGTCCTACCGGGCCATTGGGCGGGACCGTGCCCAGCACGGCGAGGATGCGGACTGCTTCGATGTACGGCGCTCCGCGCCCATCCGGCACCTCGCCTTCGGGCACGGGCCGCACATCTGCCCCGGTGCGGGGCTCTCCCGACTGGAGGCGTCGGTCGCGCTGCCTGCCCTGTTCGAGCGGTTTCCGTCGCTGTCGCTGGCCGTTCCGGTCGCGGAGATCCGTAACCGGCCGGTGCTCACGCAGAACGAGCTGGAGTCGCTGCCGGTGCGGTTGCGGTAGCGCCGGTGAGGGGCTGCCCCTGGCTGTTGTTTGCGGGCTGCGGGTTGTTTGTGGCCGCTCGCGCAGTTCCCCGCGCCCCTTCGGGGCGCGGCATGGTGGGCCGGAAAAGACCTGGTGCATGATCCTTGTGTTACTCCGCGGTTTCAGCTTGTGTGGCGCTGGGCAGTAGTCCGTAACGCCGCCGGCAACGACGCCTGCGTGCGAGAGAAAGCCGCTCGTTCACTCGGGGCCACCCACCCCGAACCCTCTGTGCAGGTCCCTCCAGGTCCCATAAGGGCCATTCCGCGTCGGCGCGCTCACACAGTCGCGCCCGCGTTCGTATGGTGAGATGCGTCTTCCACTTTCCGGGAAGTCAGCCACCATGTAACCTGCACGAAAATTTCTGCACCAAGCTTTTTTGCCACATGAGGGCCAACGTCGTCCCTCGGTACGTACCACTGCCACGAGACGACGGGAGAGCCGATGCGTGCTGTGCCGACAGCGGATTGGGCCGCCCACCACCCTGCCAAGCAGGGCATGTACGACCCCCGATACGAGCACGACGCCTGCGGCGTCGGCTTCGTGGCGACCCTGACCGGTGAGCCCAGCCATGAGCTGGTCGAGAAGGCGCTGACCGTGCTCCGCAATCTGGAGCACCGGGGCGCCACCGGCTCCGACCCGGACACCGGCGACGGCGCCGGCATCCTGCTGCAGGTCCCCGACGCCTTCCTCCGCGAGAGCGTCCCCTTCGCACTGCCCGAGCAGGGCTCCTACGCGGTGGGCATCGCCTTCCTGCCCGACGAGGCCGAGGACGCCGGGGCCACCTCGGCGGCCGTCTCGCACATCGAGACGCTGGCGTCCGAAGAGGGGCTGACGGTGCTCGGCTGGCGCGAGGTGCCCGTCGCTCCCGGGCTGCTGGGCCCCGGCGCCCGCGCCACCATGCCCACCTTCCGGCAGCTGTTCGTCGCCGACTCGGCGGGCGAGCGCAGCGGCATCGCTCTGGACCGGCTCGCGTTCGTGCTGCGCAAGCGCGCCGAGCGGGAGGCCGGCGTGTACTTCCCGTCGCTGTCGGCCCGCACCCTGGTCTACAAGGGCATGCTGACCACCGGGCAGCTGGAGCCGTTCTTCCCCGACCTGTCGGACCGCCGCTTCGCCACCGCCATCGCGCTGGTGCACTCGCGCTTCTCCACCAACACCTTCCCGAGCTGGCCGCTGGCCCACCCGTACCGGTTCGTGGCGCACAACGGTGAGATCAACACCGTGCAGGGCAACCGCAACTGGATGCGGGCCCGCGAGTCGCAGCTGAACTCGGAGCTGTTCGGCTCTGCCGGCCATGAGCACAGCGGTGACCGCGGGACGCTGGAGCGGATCTTCCCGATCAACACCCCGGGCGCCTCCGACTCGGCGACCTTCGACGAGGTGCTGGAGCTGCTGCACCTGGGTGGGCGTTCGCTGCCGCACTCGGTGCTGATGATGGTGCCCGAGGCGTGGGAGAGCGCCGAGTCGCAGGACTCCATGGACCCCGCGCGGCGCGCCTTCTACCAGTACCACTCCACGATGATGGAGCCCTGGGACGGTCCCGCCTGTGTCACCTTCACCGACGGCACCCAGGTCGGCGCCGTTCTCGACCGCAACGGGCTGCGTCCGGGCCGGTACTGGGTCACCGACGACGGGCTCGTCGTGCTCGCCTCCGAGGTCGGTGTGCTCGACATCGACCCGGCGAAGGTGGTGCGCAAGGGCCGTCTGCAGCCCGGCCGGATGTTCCTGGTGGACACCGCCGAGAAGCGGATCATCGAAGACGACGAGATCAAGGCGCAGCTGGCCGCCGAGCACCCGTACCAGGAGTGGCTGGACGCCGGGCTGATCGAGCTGGCCGACCTGCCCGAGCGCGAGCACATCGTGCACACCCACGCCTCGGTCACCCGCCGGCAGCAGACCTTCGGCTACACCGAGGAGGAGCTGCGGGTGCTGCTGGCGCCGATGGCCCGCACCGGCGCGGAGCCGATCGGCTCCATGGGCACCGACTCGCCCATCGCGGCGCTCTCCGAGCGGCCCCGGCTGATCTTCGACTACTTCACCCAGCTGTTCGCGCAGGTCACCAACCCGCCGCTGGACGCGATCCGCGAGGAGCTGGTCACCTCGCTGCACTCGCCGCTGGGCCCGCAGGGCAATCTGCTGGAGCCGACGGCCGCCTCCTGCCGCAGCGTCACCCTGCCGTTCCCCGTCATCGACAACGACGAGCTGGCCAAGCTCATCCACATCAACGCCGACGGCGACCTGCCGGGCTTCAAGTCCGCCACGCTCTCCGGGCTCTACCGCGTCGCCGAAGGAGGGGACGGCCTCGCGGCCCGTATTGAGCAGATCTGCGCGGAGGCCGACGCGGCGATCGAGTCGGGAGCCCGGCTCATCGTGCTGTCCGACCGGCACTCGGACGCCGAGCACGCGCCGATCCCGTCGCTGCTGCTCACCTCCGCGGTGCACCATCACCTCATCCGCACCAAGCAGCGCACCCAGGTCGGGCTGCTGGTGGAGGCCGGCGACGTCCGCGAGGTGCACCACGTCGCGCTGCTCATCGGCTACGGCGCCGCAGCGGTCAACCCCTACCTGGCCATGGAGTCCGTCGAGGACCTGGTGCGCGCCGGCACCTTCCTGCCCGGCGCCGAGGAGCTGCCGCCCGAGCAGGCCATCCGCAACCTGATCTACGCACTCGGCAAGGGTGTGCTGAAGGTGATGTCCAAGATGGGCATCTCCACCGTCGCCTCCTACCGCGGCGCGCAGGTCTTCGAGGCCGTCGGCCTGGACGAGTCGTTCGTCGACACCTACTTCCACGGCACCACCACCAAGATCGGCGGCGCCGGTATCGAGGTCATCGCCAAGGAGGTGGCTGCCCGGCACGCCAAGGCGTACCCGTCCTCCGGGATCGCGCCCGCGCACCGGGCGCTGGACATCGGCGGCGAGTACCAGTGGCGCCGCGAGGGCGAGCCGCACCTGTTCGACCCGGAGACGGTCTTCCGCCTCCAGCACTCCACCCGGCAGCGCCGCTACGACATCTTCAAGCAGTACACCCAGCGCGTGGACGAGCAGTCCGAGCGGCTGATGACGCTGCGCGGTCTGTTCTCCTTCAACAGCGGCCGGCCCTCGATCCCGGTCGAGGAGGTCGAGCCCGCGAGCGAGATCGTCAAGCGGTTCTCCACCGGCGCCATGTCCTACGGCTCCATCTCGCAGGAGGCGCACGAGACGCTGGCCATCGCCATGAACCAGCTCGGCGGCAAGTCCAACACCGGCGAGGGCGGCGAGGACCCCGAGCGGCTCTACGACCCGGCCCGGCGCTCCGCGATCAAGCAGGTCGCATCCGGACGGTTCGGCGTCACCTCCGAGTACCTGGTCAACGCCGACGACATCCAGATCAAGATGGCCCAGGGCGCCAAGCCGGGCGAGGGCGGCCAGTTGCCCGGCCACAAGGTCTACCCGTGGGTGGCCAGGACCCGGCACTCCACGCCCGGCGTCGGCCTCATCTCGCCGCCGCCGCACCACGACATCTACTCCATCGAGGACCTCGCCCAGCTCATCCACGACCTGAAGAACGCCAACCCGCAGGCCCGTGTCCATGTGAAGCTGGTCTCCGAGGTCGGCGTCGGCACGGTCGCGGCGGGCGTCTCCAAGGCCCACGCGGACGTCGTGCTCATCTCCGGCCACGACGGCGGCACCGGCGCCTCCCCGCTCACCTCGCTCAAGCACGCGGGCGGCCCCTGGGAGCTGGGCCTGGCCGAGACCCAGCAGACGCTGCTGCTCAACGGGCTGCGCGACCGGATCGTCGTCCAGACCGACGGCCAGCTCAAGACCGGCCGCGACGTGGTGATCGCCGCGCTGCTGGGCGCCGAGGAGTTCGGCTTCGCCACCGCGCCGCTGGTGGTCTCCGGCTGCGTGATGATGCGCGTCTGCCACCTGGACACCTGCCCGGTCGGTATCGCCACCCAGAACCCGACGCTGCGCGAGCGCTACAGCGGCAAGGCCGAGTACGTCGTCAACTTCTTCCAGTTCATCGCCGAAGAGGTCCGCGAGCTCCTGGCCGAGCTGGGCTTCCGCACCCTGGACGAGGCCATCGGTCACGCCGAACTGCTCGACACCTCGCGCGCCGTGGACCACTGGAAGGCCCAGGGCTTCGACCTGGCGCCCCTGCTGCACGTCCCCGAACTGCCCGAGGGCGCCGTGCTGCACCAGGCCACCGAGCAGGACCACGGCCTGGAGAAGGCGCTCGACAACCAGCTCATCAAGCTGGCCGCCGACGCGCTGCAGGCCGACACCGCCGAGCAGGCCGAGCCGGTCCGCGCCCAGATCGCGATCCGCAACGTCAACCGGACCGTCGGCACCATGCTCGGGCACGAGGTCACCAAGAAGTTCGGCGGCGCCGGACTGCCCGACGACACCATCGACATCACCTTCACCGGCTCCGCCGGCCAGTCGTTCGGCGCCTTCGTGCCGCGCGGCATCACGCTGCGGCTGGAGGGCGACGCCAACGACTACGTCGGCAAGGGCCTCTCCGGCGGCCGGATCGTCGTCCGCCCCGACCGGGGCGCCGACCACCTGGCCGAGTACTCCACCATCGCGGGCAACACCCTCGCCTACGGTGCCACCGGCGGCGAGATCTTCCTCCGCGGCCGGGTCGGCGAACGCTTCTGCGTCCGCAACTCCGGAGCGCTGGTCGTCTCCGAGGGCGTGGGCGACCACGGCTGCGAGTACATGACCGGCGGCGCGGCCGTCGTCCTCGGCGGAACGGGCCGCAACTTCGGCGCCGGTATGTCCGGCGGCACGGCCTACGTCGTCGACCTGGACCTGGCGAACGTGAACGCCGGACTGCGCGGTGCCGTCGAGGAGCTGACCGACGACGACAGGGCGTGGCTGCACGAGGTCGTGCGCCGCCACCAGGAGGAGACCGGCTCCACCGTGGCCGCCAAGCTCCTCGCCGACTGGGACGGGCCCAACGGAGCGCTCAGCCGCTTCAGCAAGGTCCTGCCCGCCACGTACAAGGCTGTGCTCGCCGCCAAGGACGCCGCCGAGCGAGCGGGGCTCAGTGAGTCCGAGACCCACGAGAAGATGATGGAGGCGGCGACCAATGGCTGACCCCAAGGGCTTCCTGAACACCGACCGCGAGGTCGCCGAGACCCGCCCCGTCGAGGAGCGGGTCAAGGACTGGAACGAGGTCTACGTCCCCGGCTCCCTGCTGCCCATCATCAGCAAGCAGGCCGGGCGCTGCATGGACTGCGGCATCCCCTTCTGCCACAACGGCTGTCCGCTGGGGAACCTCATCCCCGAGTGGAACGACTACGCCTACCGCGGTGACTGGGCGGCGGCGAGCGAGCGCCTCCACGCCACCAACAACTTCCCGGAGTTCACCGGGCGGCTGTGCCCGGCCCCGTGCGAGTCGGCGTGCGTGCTGGGCATCAACCAGCCGGCCGTCACCATCAAGAACGTCGAGGTCTCCATCATCGACAAGGCGTGGGAGACCGGGAACGTCACCCCGCAGCCCCCGGAGCGGCTGAGCGGCAAGACGGTGGCCGTCATCGGCTCAGGCCCCTCCGGACTGGCCGCCGCCCAGCAGCTCACCCGCGCGGGCCACACGGTCGCCGTCTACGAGCGCGCCGACCGCATCGGCGGACTGCTGCGCTACGGCATCCCCGAGTTCAAGATGGAGAAGCGGCACATCAACCGCCGTATCGAGCAGATGCGCGCCGAGGGCACCAAGTTCCGCACCGGTGTGGAAATCGGCCGCGACATCGACGCGCGGAAGCTGCGCAAGCGGTACGACGCGGTCGTCATCGCGGCCGGCGCGACGACGGCCCGCGACCTTCCGGTCCCGGGCCGCGAGCTGAACGGCATCCACCAGGCGATGGAGTACCTGCCGCTGTCCAACAAGGTGCAGGAGGGCGACTACGTCGAGCCGCCCATCACCGCCAAGGACAAGCACGTCGTCGTCATCGGCGGCGGCGACACCGGCGCCGACTGCGTCGGCACCGCACACCGGCAGGGCGCCGCATCCGTCACCCAGCTGGAGATCATGCCCAAGCCGGGCGAGGAGCGGGACCCGGCCCGCCAGCCGTGGCCGACCTTCCCCATGCTCTACAAGGTGACCTCCGCGCACGAGGAGGGCGGCGAGCGCGTCTACTCCGTCAACACCACCCACTTCGAGGGCGACGAGGACGGCAACGTCCAGTGGCTGCACCTGGTCGAGGTCGAGATGGCGGACGGCAAGCTGACGCCCAAGCCGGGCACGGAGCGGAAGATCCCCGCCCAACTGGTCACCCTCGCCATGGGCTTCACCGGCGTCGACCGCGAGAACGGTCTGGTCGAGCAGTTCGGCGTCGAGCTCGACGCGCGCGGGAACATCGCCCGCGACGGCGAGTACGCGACCAACGTCCCCGGCGTCTATGTCGCCGGGGACGCGGGCCGTGGCCAGTCGTTGATCGTCTGGGCCATCGCCGAGGGCCGCTCCGCCGCGAAGGCGGTCGACCGCTACCTCACCGGCGAGGCCAGCACCCTCCCGGCCCCGATCCGCCCCACGGACCGCGCACTGACGGTCTGACACACCAGAACTTCCGTACAAGGGCGTACGGACGACGCGGCGCCTGCCAGTCCCCGACCGGGTTGTGGCAGGCGCCGCGCTGTGTCGGAGCGATCAGTAGCTGATCCGCGGTGGACACGCCATGATCGAGACCGTATGAGTTGATGTTCCGTCAATGCGGTTCGACTTGAGGCTCGGAGGCGCCACGAGATGAACACTGAAGGTCAGCAACAGCCGGAATTTGCTCGTCGTCGGCTGTTCGGCATAGCCGGGGCCGTGGCGGCGACGACCGTCGTCGGCTTCAACCCGGCCACCTCCGGGTGGGTCACCGCGGCCGAAGCCGCCTCCACACCGGGTATGCGCTCGGTGCCGCCACTCGACGGCAGGCTGGAGATGGATGACCGGACGCGAGCGGCTCATGACCACGATCAGGGCAACATCGTCCTCGGAAAGACTCCCAACGCGGTGCTGTTCCCCGGCTCGGTCAGCGACATCCAGAAGATGATCCGCTACTGCAGGGAGAACGGGATCAAGGCCGCCACCAACACCGGGCACAACAGCGTCCTGGGCCAGACGCTGGTGAACGGCGGGCTTGTGATCAACGGGCGTTCCCTCAACACCATTCACTCGATCACCCCTGAGGGGGCCGATGTGGATGGCGGGGTGCTGTGGATGGATCTGATCAAGGCGGCGGTAGAGGTCGGGCTGACGCCGCCCGCGATCACCGGCTACACCCAACTCGGTGTCGCCGGCACGCTGTCCATCGGCGGCCTCGGCGCTATCACCAGCAACACCGTTGTCTCCCAGGCCGACCAGATCCAGCAGCTGGAGGTCGTGACCGGCGCCGGCGACCTGGTGACCTGTTCCCCGACCGAGAACAGCGACCTGTTCCTGGCCATGTGCGCGGGCCAGGGCCAGTGCGGGGTGATCACGCGAGCCACGGTGAACATGGTTCCCGCGCCGGAACGCGTCCGGTACTACCGGGCGCCGTACAGCGACATTCCCCAGTTCTTCACCGACATCCGCACGCTGCTGTCCCGAGTGGACCAGGCCGATGGGTTCAACTGGGTCGCCAGCGTCAACACGGCCGGCCTCACGGGTCTGGTCAGCCTGTGGGCCGCGGTGGCGTACAACCAGGACAGCCCGCCGCCCTCGGTCGATGTGCTCATGCGCGGGTGCAGCACAACTGCGCACGCCGCCGCGCCGATCGATCTCCCTTACCTCGACTACGTGCTCCAGGTCGACACGATCGTCGACGCGTTCCGGGCCACGCAGAACTGGGACAGGCTGGTCAAGCCGTGGTTCAACGCGATCCTGCCGGACAGCGGCGTAGAGGGCTTCGTGCAAGATCTGTTTCCGAGGCTGACCGCGGAGGATGTCAGTCCCACAACCTTCGTGCTCATCTCGCCGGCCCTGCGGTCCGGTTTCACTCGCCCACTGTTCCGCGTGCCCGACTCCGGCAAGTGGGCGTGGGTTTGTGGAATCCTGACCAATTCGACGTTGCCGGGGCCGGACGAGGAATTCGCCTCGAAGATGCTCGCCCGCAACTACCGGTGGTGGACGGACGTGACGTCGATAGGCGGCAGGCGGTACGTGGAGGACGCGGTGCCGTTCACCGCGGCCGACTGGAAGAAGCACTACGGCGATGAGACGTACGCCGCCTTCGCGGGCTGGAAGAAGAGGTTTGATCCGGACGGAATTCTCGCCCCCGGTGCGGGGATCTTCTGACCTGCCTCGCCGTGACGGCGACCTGAGGCGAAGGGGGCTGCCGGCTTGCCGGCAGCCCCCACGCCTCCAGTTGACCGGCCGGTCAGTCCCGGACGATGGACTGGATCTCCTTCACGGTGACGTCCCTGGTCTCGCTGAACGTGCCGGCCGGCAGATCGCCGCCGGTGCCGTCGGAGCCCTTCCAGCTGATGTTCCAGGTGAGCGTCGCCTTCAGCGGGTACGACCCGTTCTTTCCGCTGGCCCGCAGATACCTGATCCCGCACGGCGGAGTGCGGTCCTTCTTCCCCGCGGAGTACTCCTCGCCCAACTGGCCGTTCTTCACCACGCACTTGCCGGAGCCGGGGTACATCTTGGCGTCTTCGGTGCCCGGTTCGAGGGTGAGGGAGGTGGGCTTCGCCGTGGTGGTCGCCGAAAGGTGGGTGCCGTCCTCCAGGTCGAGGGACGCCGTCACATCCACCGGCTTGAACTTCCCCTTGTCCAGCCACACCCAGGTGTCGAGGTTGACCGTCTGCTTGTCCTGCGGGTTCAGCGAGATGTCGGTCCCCGGAATGGGCAGCTCCTCGTACGCGTACTCCGCGAGGATCTTCGGACTGACCGCGAGCGGCATGTTCTTCGGCGGCTTCCCCTTGGGCACCCAGATCGCGTGCTCGCTGCACGCGTCCGCCTTCGGGTCATCCGCCTTGTTGGGATTCCGCACCCCCTCCCAGAACATGCCCTCGCCCTGCTTGTCGATGTTGTAGTCGTCGTACTTGTCGGCCTGGTAGTAATTGTCGAGAACGTTCTTGGCCTGGCCGCGGAGAGCGTTGGAGAGGTCCGTGGCGTCGGCGCCGGGCGAGAGGATCAGCCCGTCGTCCTCGTCCTTCTTCTTCGGCTTCTCCGGCTTCAGCTCATCGATCCGCTTCTTGAGCTCCTTGGGAGTGGTCTTCGGCTCATACCAGCACGCCGGCGGGTCCCAGTTGGGATCCTTCGGATTCAGCTTGACGGTGTTCTTCCCACCACCGCCACCACCGGTTATCTGAACGTGGGAGACCTCAGCCGCCGCTTTGCCGTTGCCGGCGGAGCCGCTGGCCCGGTCTCCTCGCCTCTTCTCTGCTTGTGCCGGGGACCCCATGGAGAGGGAGACTCCGACGACCAGAGAAAGAGCGACACCCGCCTTCGCTACTTTTCGCATTCCTCTGCTCCCCGTTTCGTCTGGCTGAAATACGCCTGCCAGATTCCACTTTTGCTCCGCCGCATGCGGCTGGTTTCCAGCGTGTCCCTCTTGTCGTCCGACTCGTAGGGGTCGAGCTTTCCTGTCTTGAGGTTTTTGTCGTTCGCCTTCGAGTCGTCGACGCAGTAGGAGACTTGCGCGGTGCTGCTGTTGAGGATTTTCACCTTCTGGTTGTAGTAACGCGTGACGCCGGCCCAGCTGTACTGGTCGTTGGTGTACTCCTCGATGTATTTGGTGGCATCGATGAGTGCCTGACCATCGGTGTACAGCTTCAGATCGTTCGCGCTTTTCCCCGTGGTGATGATCCGGTCCACCACATTGATCCGCGCCTGGTTGTCCGCCAGGACCTCATCCTTCTTCGGGTCACCCGTCTCCGCGTCCTCGAAGACGTTCTTCGCGTCCTTCGCCAGCTTGATCTCCCCGGGCGCCCTGCGCCCAGCGCCGTCGCCCGAACTCTTCGACGGCGAGGGGGACTTGGCCGCCTTCTTGCCCTCTCCCTTGGCGCCGTCGATCTTGTCGTCCGAGCCGCCGTCGCTCCCGCACGCGCCCAGGAGGAGGGACGCGGCGAGGGCTGCTGCGGTCCACATCGCTGTGCTGGCCTGCTTTTTCATGCGCAAGTTCTTCTCAGCTCTCTCTCCGTGGGCGCCGGCGGAACGAATCACCCGCAGTTTTGATCACTTAAAGTTACTACAGTGAAAGGAGTGTCGAACAGTCCTCAGTCCGGTTCTCCCACTTGAGTCAATCGGTGATCATTCAACTGCCGTTGGACGTCCTGAAGCAGGACACGCAGCAACGTGGCGAGTTGGTTCTGCTGCTCGGGGTCGAGGCCCGTCAGCAGTTCGGCCTCGCGGGTGAGGACCTGGTCGACGGTGGACTCGACCAGTTGGTGCCCGGCGGGGGTCAACTCGACCAGGACTGAGCGGCGCCTGCCGCCCCCGGGGCGCCGGGTGACCAGGCCCTCGCGTTCGGCGCGGGCCACCCGCTGGGAGACGGCGCCCGCGGTGATCATGGTGCGCTCGGCGAGTTCGCGCGTGGTGAGGGCGTACGGCTCGCCCGCGCGCCGCAGCACGCTGAGCAGATCCAGCGTGGCGGTGTCCACGCCCGCATGCGCGAGCACGCGGCGGCGGTCGTCGCCGAACAGCTTCGCCAGGCGCCACAGCGGAGTGACGATCCCGATCGAGGAGACGGGTGTGCCGGGGCGCTCGCGCTGCCATGCGGCGGCGATGTCCGCGACCGGGTAGTCGGACGCACTGTCCTGCGGAGGGTGATCGCTTGCCATGGCCCCTTCTTCCCGTGTTACGTTCAGGTCTAAATTTAGGTCTGCATGAACAACGTGGAGGACACTGTATGGCACGCGGCATCCTGGTCACCGGTGGAGCGACCGGCATCGGACTGGCTGTGGCGCGGCATTTCGCGGAGCAGGGGGCGAGGGTCGTCGTCACCGGGCGGCGGCAGGAGGTGCTGGAGGCGGCGGCGAAGGAGATCGGCGCGCAGCCGGTGGTCTGTGACCACACCGACCCGCAGGCGGTGGAGCGGCTGCTGACGCAGCTGCCCGAGCGGCTCGATGTGCTGGTCAACAACGCGGGCGGCAACACCGACTGGACCCGGCCGGCCGGCGGTGAGCTTCCGCCGCTGGAGGCGTTCGTACGCGGGTTCCGCGCCAACCTGGACGCCAATCTGGTCAGCGCGGCGCTGACGACCAAGGCGGTGGAGGACCGGCTGGCCGAGGGCGGCGCCGTCATCAGCATCGGGTCGATCGCGGCCGACAAGGGCTCGGGTGCGTATGGCGCGGCGAAGGCGGGTCTCGCCTCCTGGAACCTGGGACTCGCCCGGGAGCTGGGGCCGCGCGACATCACGGCGAACGTCGTCGCACCCGGCTATGTCGCCGACACCGAGTTCTTCCGCGACCAGCTCACCCCCGAGCGGCGCGACCACCTCATCGCCTCCACCGCGCTGGGCCGCCCGGGCGCCCCTGGGGACATCGCTGGGGCCGTCGCGTTCCTGGCCTCCCCGGCGGCGCGCGACATCACGGCGCAGGTGCTCAACGTCAACGGCGGGGAACACGGCACCCGTTGACCCGATGGCCGGCCCCGCACGATGAAGCGCTGCTTCATCCGCGGCTTCACGGCAATTAAATGGTGCGCGGGCCCGCCCGGCCGCACACTCCGGCCATGCCGATCTCCGCAGGGCCTCTGGGCCGTACCGCAGCAGCCATGGTCACCCCGTTCGACGCCGCCGGGGAGCTCGATACCGACGGCGCCAGGCGGCTCGCCGGGCACCTGGTGGACGAGGGAGGGTGCGATGCCCTCGTGCTGAGCGGGACGACGGGCGAGTCGCCGACCACCTCGGACGCGGAGAAGGCCGCGCTGGTGCGGGCCGTGGTGGCGGAGGTGGGGGACCGGGCGTACGTCGTGGCGGGTGTCGGCTCCAGCGACACCCGCCACAGCGCTGCGCTGGCCCGGGACGCCGAAGCGGCCGGCGCGCACGGGCTGCTGGTGGTGACCCCGTACTACTCACGCCCCACCCAGGAGGCCGTGGCCCGTCATCTGCGTACGGTGGCCGACGCGACCGGGCTGCCGGTGCTGCTCTACGACATTCCGGGCCGCACCGGGACCGCGCTGAGCACCGGCACGCTGCTGCGGCTCGCGGAGCACCCGCGGATCGTGGGCGTCAAGGACTGTGCGTACGACCTGGTCAAGTCGTCCCGGGTGATGGCGGACACCGGGCTGGCGTACTACGCGGGGTGCGACGAGTTCGCGCTCCCGCTGCGGGCGATCGGCGGCGCGGGGTGCATCAGTACCGTCGCCAATGTCGCGGCGCCGCTGGTGCGCGGGGTGCTCGACGCGTACGACGCGGGGGAGCACGGCCTGGCGGCGCGTCGCCATCTCGCGCTCGCCCCGCTGACCGAGGCGGTGATGACCGGTCAGCCGGGCACCGTCGCCGCGAAGGCCCTGCTCAATGCGCGCGGTCTGCCGGCCGGGCCGGTGCGCGGCCCGCTGCTGGACGCGGACCCGGCGCTGACGGCGCGGCTGCTGGAACTGCTGGCGCGGGTCGAGGCGGAGGCGGAGCCGGAGCGGAAGCTGGGGCCGGAGCCGGATGCGGGGACCGGGACCGGGACCGAGGCCAGGACCGGGGCCGGGGTCAGGCGTTAGTGTCGGTGCCCGTGATACCTCCTGTTGCAGAAGTGGCCGAGGCGCAGCGGGTCCTCAGGGGCCTGCTCGCCGACGTGGACGACGAGCACGTCCGGGCGCCCTCGGCGCTGCCCGGCTGGTCCCGTGGGCACGTGCTGGCCCATCTGACCGACAACGCCCGGATGTTCGGCCGCCTCGCCGAGCACGCGCTGCGCGGGGAGCTGGTGCCCACGTACGAGGGCGGGCAGGCGGAGCGCGACGCGATCATCGAGGAGACGGCCGGGCGCACGGCGGCCGAACACCGGGCGGCGCTGGCCGAGCACACCGGGGCGCTGATGTCCGTGTGGGCGCTGGCCAAGGCCGAGGACTGGCGGCGTCCGGTCTCCTTCCGGAACGCGGACATCGCAGCGACCGTGTTCGCCCGATGGCGCGAGGTGTGGATCCACATGGTCGACCTGGACCTCGGAGTCGCCCCGGCGGCCTGGCCCCAGGAACTGGCCGGTCATACGCTGGACTTCCTGCTGAGCAGGCTCCCGTCCGGAGTCCGCCTGGTCGCCACGGATGTGGACCGGGACTGGGAGAGCGGCGGCGGTGACGCACCGGGTGCCGCTGCTGAAGTGCGGGGTGGCGTAAGGGATCTGGCGGCCTGGCTCGCCGGGCGGGTTCCGGGCACGCCGCCCAGCTCACCGAACGGCCTTCCCGAGCTGGGCCCGTGGCCACCGCATCCGCCGCAGCCGGCGGGTCGAACAGCGTAGGTGACTCACTGGAAACCGGAACGGGACAGCTCCCGCTCCGCGAAGGCGCGGAAGCTGCGGGGCGGGCGCCCGGTGAGCCGCTGGACGGTATCCGTGATGCGGTCCTCCGCACCATCGGCGATGTCCCGGTCCAGTCCGGCCAGCAGCGCGGCGAACTCGGCGGGCAGGGCGGCGGCCAGCCGGTCGCGCAACTGTGCGTAGGTCAGCCGCAGGTGGGTGACGGTGCGGCCCAGGACGTCGGTGAGGATGGCCGCGACATCGTCGTAGCTCAGCGCCTGCGGGCCGGTGAGGACCAGGTCCGTGTTCGGGGCCTCGGCGCCGGTCAGCGCGTGGGCGGCGACGGCCGCGATGTCGTCGGCGTCCACGAACCCGACCCGGCCCTCGCCCGTCGCGGTCAGGAGGGTGCCGTCGGTGCGGAGGGTCTGCGCGTGCGGATGCTCGCCGGTGAAGTTCTGCATGAACCATGAGGGCCGCAGCACGGCCCACTCCTCGAACAGGCCGGGCAGTGCCTGGTGCACCAGCCCCGTGGCCGGGCCGCCCGCGGGGATCGCCGAAGAGCTCAGCAGCACCGCGCGGCGCACGCCCCGGGCACGGGCCCGTTCGAGGAAGGGCAGCATGAGGCCGGCCGGATCCGGGTCGCCGATCGGCGGGATGAGATGGATCCGGCCGGCGTCGCGCAGGGCTTCGTCGTGGCTTGCCGGGTCGGTCCAGTCGAAGCGGACGGCCTCGGTGCCGGTCACCGCGGTCGCGCGCCGGGATGCGGCCTTGACGCGGAGTCCGCCGGCGGCGAGCCGGGCGGCGACGCGGCTGCCGGTGGTGCCGGTGGCCCCGATGACCAGGGCGGTGCCGGTCGTGGTCATCGGCTGCTCCCCACGAAGTGGGTCGCCGGGTCCTGGAGTGCCAGCGGGTTCCAGTAGTCGCGGTAGTGGGTGATGAGGCCCCCTTCGGCGGTGACGACGGCGATGTAGGTCATGTCGAACGGGCCGTCGGTCCGCACCAGGCGGCCCACTGCACGCATCTCGACCACGATGGTGCGCGGATCGGTGGTCCGGTGGATCTCCAGGTGCGGAAAGTCGTGGAGGTCTATGTGGTCGGGGTAGGCGCGCATGTAGTCGGCGACCGCGGCCTTGCCCTCCAGCCGCCGGGGCCAACCGTCGGGTGCGAAGGGGAACTCCAGCACCCCGTCGGCGTCCCACAGGCCGACCCACGCGGGGATGTTCTTCTCCAGCATCAGTTGCAGGCTGTGGCGGTAGAGGTCCGCCGGTGCCGTGTGTGTGGGCATGGGCTGCTCCTGTCCCGTACGATACGGACCCGAGGTCCGCTTCGTGAGAGACGATACGGACCAGGGGTCCGCTTTGCAAGTGACGTGGTACGGGAGTGGCCGCATGCCGGAACGCAAACCACGCAAGGACGCCGTCCGTAACCGGGCGGCCGTCCTCGCGGCAGCCGATGACCTCTTCGCCCGCTGCGAGAGCCCCGAGGCCATCACCATGGCCGATGTCGCGGCGGCGGCCGGGGTCGGCAAGGCGACGCTGTTCCGCGCCTTCGGCGACCGCACCGGCCTGATCCGCGCCCTCTACGAAGCGCGCCTGGAACCCCTCAGGAACGCCATCGCAGCCGGGGAGCCGCCACTGGGCCCCGCCGCCACGCCCCTTGAGCGGGTACCGGCCCTGCTGGACGCCGTGCTCTGCTTCAAGTTCGACAACCGGCACCTCGCCCTGGCGCTGGAGGGCACCGGAAGCGACAGCCCCTACCAGGCGACGCACTACACGCGATGGCACCGCACGCTCCGGGATCTGCTGGAGCAGATCCCCGGGTTCGCGGACGGCGCCGCCGACAGCGGCTTCGCCGCGCACGCGTTGCTGGCCGCCACCCGCGCCGACCTCGTCGAACACCTCGTACGCCACGAACAGGCGGAACGCGAGGAGGCACGGGCGCAACTGGCGGCCTTCACCGCCAGGGTGCTGGGCGTGGGCTGAAGTCTCGTCAGGGCCGGGGGCCGGGGGCGGGCGGGGTCGTCAGGGCCGACGGGCCCGGCGGGCCGGTCAGGGGTGCAGCAGGCCGCGGTTGACCGCGGCCTGCCGGACCTCCTCGTAGAGCGCGGTCAGGGTCGGGCTGACGTTCACCCGGGGGAGCTGGAGCCGGTCCAGGGCTGCGGCGTCGGCGTCCACATCGGACCAGCCCTGGCCGGTGAGCAGCCGCATCAGCGCCGGGTTGAGGCGGTCGACACCGCGCACCAGCCGGGCCTCAGGAGTGGCGCCCTCCTCGTACTCCTGCCACAGCGCGAGAAGTTCGGGGCCCAGCGGTGCGGGCAGCGCGCCGAACCGGTCGCGCGCCACCGCCTCCTCCGTGCGCGCCTTCTCCTGCGTACGGGCCTTCTCGGTGGCGGCGTCCGCGCCGGCCGTGTGCCAGGCCGACGGGTCGCCCGCGTCGATCTCCACCACGTCGTGCATCAGGCAGAGCTTCAGCATCCGTGCGAGGTCGAGCCGCAGGCCGCTCTCCCGCTCGAACTCCGTGTGCAGCACCCAGCACACCATCGCCAGATGCCAGGAGTGCTCGGCCACCGATTCGGGCCGCTCGGGCGTGGCCCGGTTGTGCCGTTCCACCTCCCGCAGGCGGGCGGTGTAGGCGATGAAGTCGAACAGGGCGCGGGTGTTGTCCGGCATGATTCTGGTCCTCGTCCCAAAATGTTTGGACCCTGGAGGCGGGGCGCGGTTAAGGTGCGGGCATGTCCAGCCCTGAGGCCTCAAGACTCTAGCCACCGGCTCTCCGGTGGCTGTTTCGCGCCCTCTGCATTCTCTTCCGGCGTTGGCCGCATGCCATCGGATCGCTGTGCCACGGGCTGTTGTGCGGCAGTGCTGCCGCGTGCCCGGCTGGACGGATTCCTCTCCTGACGTACGCCTTCCGGGGCTCTCTCAGGCATGCCCTGCCGCCGGGTGCTGCTCGCGCCTGCCGCTGTCCTTTCCGAGTAGGGATTGCGGAGTTTTTCATGCCATTTGTGCTGTACGTTCTCGCGCTGGCGGTGTTCGCGCAGGGGACGTCGGAGTTCATGCTGTCCGGGCTCGTGCCGGACCTCGCCTCGGGGATGGGGGTGTCCGTCTCGGCGGCCGGGTCGCTCACCTCGGCGTTCGCCGTCGGGATGGTCGTCGGTGCGCCGCTGATGGCGGTGCTGAGCCGTCGCTGCGACAGACGGCGGGCGCTGTTGGGGTTCCTGTGCACGTTTCTGCTGGTGCATGTGGTGGGTGCGGTGACCACGAGCTTCGCGGTGCTGGTCGCAGCCCGTGTGGTGGGCGCGCTGGCCAACGCCGGGTTCCTCGCCGTCGCGCTGACCGCCGCCGCCGGAATGGTGCCGCCCGACGCCAAAGGTCGGGCCACCTCGGTGCTGTTGAGCGGAGTCACCCTGGCCTGCGTCGCCGGGGTGCCCGCGGGGGCGCTGCTGGGGCAGGCGTGGGGATGGCGCTCGGCGTTCTGGGCCGTCGCACTGGTGTCGGCGCCCGCGGTGTTCGCCCTCGTACGGTCGCTGCCGGGCCCGGACGAGGTCGGCCCGGCGGACGTGGTCCGGGCGGACGCCGCCGGCGCGGACGGGGCCGGCGCGGACGGGGCCGGCGCGGACGGGGCGGGCCTGGGTCCGGTGGACCCGGGCCGGGCGGGCGCGGGCCCGGCGGGCGCGGAGACCACCGGCGTCCGCCGGGAGTTGCGGGCGCTGCGCGGGCCGCGGCTGCTGGTGACGCTGTTGCTGGGCGCACTGGTCAACGGCGCCACGTTCTGCACGTTCACCTACCTCGCCCCGCTGAGCACCGAGGTCGCCGGGTTCGGTGACGGCTGGGTGCCGGTACTGCTGGCGCTCTTCGGGCTCGGCTCCTTCCTCGGTGTCACCGCGGCGGGCCGGGTGGCGGACACCCGGCCGCTGCGGCTGCTGGCGGTGGGCGGGAGCGCGCTGCTCGGCGGCTGGGTGCTGTTCGCGCTGACGGCGGGCAGCCCGGTCGCGGCTGTCGCCCTCGTGCTCGTCCAGGGCACGCTGTCCTTCGCCGTCGGCTCGACGCTGATCTCGCAGGCTCTGTACGCGGCGACCGAGGCGCCGACCCTGGCGGGCGGGTTCGCCACGGCCGCGCTCAACGTCGGTGCGGCGCTGGGCCCGTGGGCCGGCGGCCTCGCACTCGACGCGGGGTTCGGCTACCGCTCGCCGCTGTGGGTGAGCGCACTGCTGGTGGCGCTCGCCCTCGCGACGGGCGGGACAGCGCGGGCCGTCGCCGTATGGCGTGCCGCCCGCCGCACGCGTACCGGCGCCGCGGTCACGGCTGGAACAGCTCCCTCCAGCGGTGCGCCACGGACACGTCGCCGCTGAGGCTGAGGTCCGACAGCGGCAGCCGGTTCCACAGCGCGAGGTACAGGTCCCCGGCCGTGCCCTCGTACGTGCAGTCCGGTGCCGCGGGCGGCTCGGTGACGCGTTCGGCGCGCGCCGGGTCGCCCAGGAACGCCGTCCAGGCGGCGCCGGGTACATCCGTGGCCCGTACGTACACCGTGCGGGGATCGGCGGCGAAGCCTTCCGGGGTGCCGCCGCGCGGATAGAAGCTGCACAGCAGCTCGTCGACTCCGTCGGCGGCGAACGCGGCGGCCGTCGGGGAGAGCGGGGCGCCGAGCGCCAGTTCGGCGTCCACCCGGTGCACCGCCGTCTCGTGGGCCTGCCGCCGTGACCAGAAGCCGAGCGGCGAGTGCGCGGGTATGAACGTCCAGCACGACAGGTCGTCCGGCGCCGACTTCAGCGCCTCGACCAGCAACCCGTGCCCCTCCCGCAGCCACGGCGCGAGCTCCTTGTCGGGCAGCTCGGAGAGCTTGGGCGGCTCGGGGGGCCGGACCGGCTCCGTGCGGGCCTCCCGTATGAAGCCGGCGGCCCACCGGTGCACCGTACCGAGATGGGTGGCCAGGTCACGTACCGACCAGTCGGGGCAGGAGGGTACGGGCCCCGCGGGATCGGCCTGTTCGACAGCGTCCGCGAAGAGTGTGCCTTCGCGGTGCAGGTTGTCGATGAACTCGGAGATCTCCATGAGGGGGAGCCTACGGCGCGAAGCCGACAGCAGACACACCCCACGGTGCGCCGCCACCAGGCTCGAGCGAGCGGGGTTGCGCCCCGAAGGGACACGGCTCTCCTGACTTGTTGGGAGAGCCGGTCTCCGTCGGCTTCACGGGTGAGGTCTTTGACAGCGGATCCGGTGCAACCCGAAGTGCTGACGCTCGCTCCTACTGCTGGAGCTCCACGACGTCGGCGACCACACAGCTGACGTTGTCGGGGCCGCCGGAGCCGTTGGCGAGGGCGATGAATTCACGGACGGCCTGCTCGGGTTCCTTGATCTCGGAGAGCACTCGGTGGATCTCTCCGGTCGGCACGACAGTCGACAGGCCGTCGGAGCAGAGCAGATACCGGTCTTCCTGGCGAGCGTCGTGGAGGCGCATGTCGGGGGTGGTGTCGGCTCCGGGGCCCAGGGCCCGGACCAGCAGCGAGCGCTGGGGGTGGGAGGCGGCTTCTTCCGGGCTGAGGCGTCCTTCGTCGACCAACGACTGGACCATGGTGTGGTCGTGGGTGATCTGGAACAGTTCTCCGTCGCGCAGGAGGTAGACGCGGGAGTCGCCGATGTGGACGAGGGCCGGCTGTGATCCGGTCCAGAGCATCGCAGTGAGCGTGGTGCCGGTGTCTTCGGGTGAGGAGCCGGTTCCGGCGACGTCGTGCACGGCCTGTTTGGCCTGTTCAATGACGTCTTCGAGGACGTTGAGCAGATCGCCGGCCGGGATGGTTTCGGTTTCGAGGTGCTTGAGCGCTTCGACGGCGGCTGCGCCGGCAGGGGCTCCTCGGCTGCCGCATCCGTCGGCGATGGCGAGCAGGCGGGGTCCGGCGTAGGCGGTGTCCTGGTTGCTCTCGCGGATCAGGCCCTTGTCGGACAGAGCGGCGTAACGGATTCGCATGGGGCTGGCGGTCGGGGACATGGCAGGGTCCTTCCGGGACAGATGGTCGATGAGGAAGGCGGCCAGATCCCGCCGGGCGGCGGTGTCGGCCTCGACCTGGGCCCAGAACGCGCGGACCTCCTGGGCTGCCGTGGCCGCATCCAGCGTCCGAACGTGCTGGATGCGGGCAAGGGGCATCCCCAGGCGCCGGAGCCAGGCGACCAGTCGGGCTTGGTCCAGTTGTTCCGGTGCGTAGAGCCGGTAGCCGGTCACCGGGTCGACGCGAGCGGGGGTCAGCAGCCCGAGTTCGTCGTAGAGACGCAGCGCCTTCGGCGACAGCCGTGACGCCTTCGCGAACGCCCCGATGGTCAGCAACCCCATGCTCGTTCCTCCTCATGCCGAGCAGTCGCCCGGCCCCACCGATGCTGTGGCCTCCCCCAAGGTGAAGGTCAATCCGGCGCCGCAGCACCTGTGCAGAGACAGTGGACCGGCTCGTCTGTTCGTCCAGGACCTTGCGCGGAGCCTCGATCACCCGCTGGCCGGCGCGGCCCGTGCCGTCCGCCGAAGGGGCGCGGGGAACTGCGCGACCAGCCTCCGCTCACCCGCAGTTGGCCGGCGCGAGTAAGGGGCATCTTCCCGGGCTCGCCGTGATGGGATCGGTGGTATGGATGAGCTGCGGCGGATGCTTCTGGTGGCCTACGACGATGCGCAGATCCTCGACATCGCCTCGCCCAGCGGCGCGCTGGATCTGGCCAACCGGCACGGTGCGGTGCCGCCGTACGCCGTCGAGCTGGGCACCGTGGGCCGGTGCGCGGCGCGCAGTTCGGCCGGGATCCTGCTCGGCGCCGGCTGCGACCTGGAGACGGTCACCGGGCGGCTGGACACGCTCGTCGTCGTCGGCGGGGCCGGCTACGCGGAAGCGGCCGCGGACCAGCGGCTGGTGACACAGGTGCGGCGGCTGGCGCGGCTGAGCCGGCGCGTCGCCTCGGTCTGCACCGGAACCTACGTACTGGCGGCGGCCGGACTGCTGAACAACCGCCGCGTGACCACCCACTGGCGGTACGGGGAGCAACTGGCCGCGCAGCACCCGGGGGTTGCCGTGGACGTCGGCCCACTCCACATCCGCGACGGGAACATCTACACCTCCGCCGGTGTCACCAGCGCCCTCGATCTGACGCTCTCGCTGATCGAGGACGACCACGGGCCCACGCTGGCCCGGGCAGTGGCCCGCGAACTCGTCTCCTACCTGCACCGGCCCGCCGACCAGGCGCAGATCAGCATGTTTCTCGCAGCGCCGCCCCCGGGCGACCGGCTGGTGCGCGACCTGGCGGGCTATATAGCCGGGCATCTGGCCGAGGACCTCGGCCCCCGGGCGCTGGCGGCCAGGGCCGGAGTGAGCACCCGGCATCTGACCCGCCTGTTCACCACCCACCTGGGCACCACGCCGAGCCGCGCCGTGCGGGCTGCGCGGACCGAGGCGGCAGCGCATCTGGTGCGGTCCAGCGCGCTGCCGCTGGCCGCGATCGCCCGCCGCTGCGGGTTCCGCTCGCCGCAGACGCTGCGGCAGGCGTTCCTGGACCACTACGGCGTCGGCGGGGACAGGATTCGCAGGATGCCGGACATGCCGCGACCCCGCGCGGCGGCACCCGCGCAGAATCCCGAGCCATGACATCCCTGCCACCCATGACATCCCAGCCATCCGGGACCCCTTCCACGCCCGGCCCTTCGACGCCCTCCGCCCCTTCCCCGGCGGCTTCTTCAGCGCGGCGCACGGTGCTGCGCGGCACGGCGGCGGCCGGTGCGCTCGCCGCCGTGGGCGCCACATGGACGGGCACCGCGCACGCCGCACAGCCCCGCCCCCGTTCCGGTTCCCGCCGCGACGGCCTCGACATCGGCATTCTGCTGTACGACGGTTACAGCCTGCTGGACCCCACCGGGCCCGCTGAGGTGCTCTCCCGGCTGCCCGGCGCGTCGGTGACGATGGTGGCGGAGCGGCGCGGTCCGGTCCGTACGGACACCGGTGACGTGGCCGTGATGGCGGACCGATCGATCGAGGAGACCGACCGGCTGGACGTGCTGCTGGTCCCCGGCGCGGGAAACCGCGGCACGACCGCCGCGATGAAGAACGCACGGCTCCTGCAGTGGATCCGCCGTATCCACCGGCACACCCGCTGGACGACCTCCGTATGCACCGGTTCGCTGATCCTGGCCTCTGCCGGACTGCTCGACGGGCGCCGCGCGACGACCTACTGGGCGTCCGCCGACTATCTGGAGTCCACCTTCGAGGTGACCTACCTCCCGGAGCGCTACGTACGCTCCGGGAAGATCGTCACCGCCGCCGGTGTCTCCGCCGGGGTGGACATGGCCCTCTACCTCGCGTCGTTGCTCGCGGGCGAGCGCACCGCGAAGGCGCTTCAGCTCGCCGTGGAGTACGACCCGCAGCCTCCCTTCGACGCGGGCAACGCCGCGGAGGCGTCCCCCGAACTGAAGGAGCTGGCCCTGCGGCTGCTGGAGGAGTCGCAGAAGTGACCACCGCGCCTGCAGCGATACAGCGGTTACAGCGGTTGCAGCACTACAGCACGAAGCCGTGCGGGAACGGGTCCTGGGGGTCCAGCATGTAGGTGGCCGTACCGGTGATCCACGCCCGCCCCGAGAACTCCGGCACCACAGCGGGCAGCCCGCCGACCTCGGTGGTCTCCAGCAGCCGGCCGGTGAACCGGGTCCCGATGAACGACTCGTTCACGAACTCCGTACGCAGCGGCAGTTCGCCCCGCGCGTGCAGCTGCGCCATCCGGGCACAGGTGCCGGTGCCGCAGGGGGAGCGGTCGAACCAGCCGGGGTGGATCGCCATGGCGTTGCGCGAGTGCCGTCCGTTCGAACCTGGGGCCACGAACTGCACGTGTTTGCAGCCGCCGATCGCGGGGTCGGCGGGGTGCGCGGGCCGGTTCTGCTCGTTGACGGCGTCCATGATGGCGAGACCGGCGGCGAGGATGTCGTCCTTGCGGGCCCGGTCGAACGGCAGCCCGAGCCGGTCGAGTTCCACGACGGCGTAGAAGTTGCCGCCGTACGCCATGTCGTAGCCGACCTCGCCGAGACCGGGGACCTGGACCGTGGCGTCGAGCTCCAGCGCGAACGCATCCACGTTCCGCAGGGTGACTTTTTCGGCCACCCCGTCCCGCACGGTGACCCGGGCCTCCACCAGCCCGGCGGGAGTGTCCAGCCGCACCGTGGTCTCCGGCTCGGTCACCTCCACCATGCCCGTCTCCACCAGGACCGTGGCCACCCCGATGGTGCCGTGCCCGCACATCGGCAGGAAGCCGCTGACCTCGACGTAGACCACGCCCCAGTCGGCGTCCTGGCGGGTCGGCGGCTGGAGGAGCGCCCCGCTCATCGCGGGGTGCCCGCGCGGCTCGTCCACCAGGAACCTGCGCAGCTCGTCCAGGTGCTCCACGGCGTAGCGGCGCCGCTCGGCCATCGTGGCGCCGGGGATCGGCGGTACGCCGCCGGTGACCACGCGGGTCGGCATGCCCTCGGTGTGCGAGTCGACGGCGCTGAGCGAACGGAGCGACCTCATCGGGCGGCCCCCTGTTCGGTGCGGGTGGACCGCTCGTCGGGGCTGGATCGCTCCTCGGGGGTGGATCGCTCGTCGGGGGTGGATCGCTCGTCCGGGACGGATTGCCTGCCGAGCGCGGGTTGCTCGCCGAGTGCGGGTTGCTCGCCGAGCGCGGAGATCGCCCGCGCCATGTCGGCCTCGACCTGTTCCCGCATGGCCGGGGTCAACGGGCCGCGCGGCGGACGGCACGGGCCGCCGAACCGGCCGACCTGCTCCATGCCGAGCTTGATCGCCTGGACGAACTCGGTCCGCGAGTCCCAGCGGAAGGCGGCCACCAGCGGCTCGTACAGCGCCCGCGCCTCCTCCAGCTTCCCGGCCGTGGCCAGCTCGAACAGCCGCGCGGACGCGGCGGGGAAGACGTTGGGGAACCCGGCGAACCAGCCGCTCGCTCCCATCAGCAGGCTCTCCAGAACCACATCGTCGGCACCGCTGACGACCTCGAGGCCGGTCCCTGCGGTCCGCTCCCTGATCTCCAGCACCCGGCGCACGTCACCGGAGAACTCCTTGATCGCCACGACGTTGTCGATCTGCGCGATCTCCGCCACCAGATCGGGCGTCAGATCGACCTTGGTGTCGATGGGGTTGTTGTAGACCATCACCGGAAGGCCGACCGAGGCCACCGCCGTGAAATGTGCCAGTATTTCGCCGCGGTTGGCGCGGTACATGGTCGGCGGCAGACACAGCACCCCGTCGGCACCGTCCTCGGCCGCCAACTCGGCCCAGTGCCGGGCCTGGTGCGAGCCGACACCGTGCACCCCGACGACGACGCTGCCCGCGCCGCCCACGGCCTCGACCGCCGTACGCGCCACGCGGCGGCGCTCCTCGTCCGTCAGCGACGAGTACTCGCCCAGCGAGCCGTTGGGCCCCACGCCGTCGCAGCCGCTGTCCACCAGCCAGCGGCAGTGCTCGGCGTAGCGGTCGTAGTCCACGGCCAGACCGGCGGGCGCGGTGGCGTTCTCGTAGTACGGGAGCGCTGTCGCCACGATCACGCCGCCGAGGCGGTGGGCGGGGTGCTTGTGCTTGTGCTTGGACTGCTGCTGTGCGGGCTGGTGCTGTGCGGGCTGGTGCTGTTGGATGGGCTGGTTGCCGTCGGTCATGGGCTGCTCTCCTCGGGAGGGTCGGTGGGTATGGGTGGAGTGGGGGAGGCGGCCAGTTCGCCGAGCCGGATGGGCTGGGCGATCGGTCTGGTGTGCGGGCTGGCGGTGGGCAGTCCCTCCGCGGGCCGGTCGGCGGGCCGGTCCTGGAGCCCGCCGCCGAGCCGTGCGCGGAGCTCGGCGACGGTGGGGCCGCAGATCCGGGCCTGACACGGACCGAGCCCGGCCCTGGTGCCCAGTTTCGCGACCCGGGGCGCCGACTCCGCCTCGCTGCCGAACGCCGAGCACAGCGCGCCGTAGTCGGTCTCCTCGCAGCGGCACACGAGCGTGTCGGAGCGCAGCCATCCGGGCCAGCCCGTACCGATCGGGTGTGCCTGTGCCAGCCGGCGCGCGAACGCCCGCCCCTGGTCCCGGCTGCGCCGCAGTACGCGCAGCGCCCGTGCGGACCGGGTACCGCCGGCAGCCGTCCGGCGCCCGGCGGTCGCCGGGCCCGCGTCGGCCACCGGGCCTGCGTCGGCATCCGGGCCTGCGGCAGTCACCGGGCCTGCGGCAGTCACCGGGCCTGCGGCAGTCACCGGGCCTGCGTCGGCCACCGGGCCCGCGTCGGTCACCGAACCCCCGGCCGCCGCCCACCCCGCGACGGCGCCCTCCGCGCGTGCGGCCGGAGCTCCGGCGATGCCGGTGATCTCCCCGGCGGCGAAGACGCCGGGCACGCTGGTGCGCTGCTCGTCGTCGACGGCAACGAACTCCCCGTCGCGCAGGGCGCATCCCGCGGCCACGGGGAGCTCCAGCTGCGGGCTGAAACCGTGACTGACGCACAGCGCGTCCACCGGCACTGTGCGCTCCGTCCCCTGGATCACCGACCAGTCCGGGCGCAGCCGGGCGGTGACGATCTCCTCCACCCGGCCCGCACCCCGCGCCTCGACCACCGTGCGGCCCAGCCGGTAGGGCACCCGGTTACGGGTCAACGCCGCGGCGTACTCGGCGAGTTCCGCCGTCTTGCCCAGCTGCGCCGCCAGCTCCCACGGGCGGCGGCCCCAGCCGCGGGCCACGGTGCCTGGAGTGTTGGCCTCCAGCACCTCCCGTACCCGGGAACCGGCCTCCAGCAGGGAGGCCGCCACCGGGAGCAGGAACGGGCCGCTGCCCGCGACCACGACGCGGTCCCCCACGACCACCCGCTCACCCTTCGCCAGCGCCTGCGCGGCCCCGGCTGTGAAGACGCCCGGCAACTGCCAGCCGGGGAAGGGGAGCACCCGGTCGTGTGCACCGGTCGCCAGCACCAGCGCGTCCACGTCGAGCGTGCGCCGCGTACGCCCTGAGCCGTCCACAGGGCCGTCGCACAGCAGATGGACGCGGGGTGGGCGGTCGCGTCCGGTCCGCTCCAGCGCCCACACAGAGGTCTCGGCCAGCCAGGAACAGCGCGGGTGCGTCAGCACCTGGCGGCGGCGCCGCTCGAACGCCGTCCAGCCGTGGTGGAGTTCGCCGGGCCGCTCGGCCGCGTACGCGTCGGGCAGCATCCGGTGGTACTGGCCTCCGGGCTGCTCGGCCGAGTCGATCAGCGTCACCCGCGCGCCCGCCGCCAGCGCGGCCTGCGCAGCGGCCAGTCCGGCGGGCCCGGCACCGACGACGGCGACATGGCGCGGAGTCATTCACCCTCCTCGGCCTGAGCACCGGGCCGCGCGGGCGGTGCGGGCGGTGCGGGCGGCCGGGTGCGTGACTGGGTGCGCACCACGTCCCCGTCCACGGCGCGCCGTCGGCAGGCGCGAACGTCCCGGTCGCCGTTGACGGTCACCAGACAGTCGAAGCAGACGCCGATACCGCAGAACGCCCCGCGTCCGGCACCGGAAGGGCCGGTACGCCAGGCCAGGCGGCCGGAGGCGAGCAGCACACCGGCCAGCGTCTGGCCCTCGATGCCGTCGGCCGGTTCGCCGTCGACGGTGATCCGCAGCGGCCGGTCCCGGCGTCCGGTGGAGTCGCTTCCGGTGGGTACCAGTCTCGGGCTCATGCCCCCTCCTGCTCCTGCTGCGTCGGCTTCTGTTGCGTCCGCTTCTGTTGCGTCGGCTTCTGCTGCCGGGGTTCGGGCGCGGATACGGCCTGGGGTGCGGATACGGCCTCGGGCAGGGGCTCGGTGGCGAGTACAGCCGGGCGGTCCACCCGGAACGCGTCGGCGTCCGTCTGGGCCGGCTCGTCCAGTACGAGGTTGCGCAACAGCCGTCCGGTGCCCACCGACAGCCCGATCCCGGCCCCTTCGTGCCCGGTCGCGTGCCACAGCCCGGCCAGCCGGGGATCGGCGCCGATGACCGGCAGATGGTCGGGCACGTACGGCCGGAACCCGCCGTAGGCGCGCATCACCGGCACCCCGGCCAGCGAGGGGAAGAGCCGCAGCGCTTTGGCGGCGACGGCCGACAGCACCTCGGGCCGCAGCCTGTCGTCGAAGCCCACCCGGCGCCGGGAGGAGCCGATCAGCACGCTGCCCGCGTGGGTGGACTCGACCACGGCCGAGGTCTGCAACTCCTCCTCACTGCTGCCGACGGCACCCACATAGTCGGCGTCGTACACCTTGTGGAAGACGGTCGGCGGGAGCGGCGTGGTCACCAGCACGTCGCCGCGGCGCGGTTGGACGGCGAAGGGCGCGCCGAGCCGCGCGGCGAGCGTGCCCGACCAGGGGCCGGCGGCATTGACGAACACGTCTCCCTCCACCAGCCCCCCGGACGTACGCACGCCGGTGAGCCGACCGCCGCGGGCGACCCCGGCCAGCACCTCCTCGCCGGTGCGCAGCGTGGCGCCTGCCGCGAGGGCGTCGGTGAGCAGTGCTGCTGCCGCGCCTGCGGGCTGGATCTGGGCGTCCTGCGGATAGTGGACGGCTGCCGTGTGGGCATCGGTGACGAAGGGTTCGGCCGCGCGGAGCGCGTCGGGGGTCAGCGCCTCGGCCCGCACCTCCGCACCGCGTTGCGCGGCGGCGAACTCGGTGAGCCCGTGGGCCCCGGCCTCGGTGGTGGCGACGACGATGCCGCCCTTGGGGTCCCACTCGGCTGCCGCGACGGCGCGCCGTCCGGCCGGGGAGCGGTCGGCGATCGTGGCCAGCACCTCGGGCCACAGCCGCCGGGAGAGCTGCGCGAGCCGCAGTTCGGGACCAGGGCCCTTGTCGGAGACGAGGATGTTGCCCTCGCCGTGTGAGGTGGTCGCCGCCGCGGCGCCGCCACGGTCGAGGAGCGTCACCTCCAGCCCGGCCAGGGCCAGTTCGCGAGCGCAGGCCGCTCCGATGATGCCGGCGCCGAGTACGACCACTCGCGTTCCGTTCACCGAACCTCCACGTTCGTTAAAGCGAACGTTGGGGACGTTATGTCAGTGCTCGGGACGTGTCAACGGTTACGTCGGCAGTGTGTGCGGGGTGCTCCGGTCCAGCCGCTGGTCCGCGCGGTACTGCAGGAGCAGCACCGAACGCACCGTGCCGTCCACGGCGGCGTAACTGTGCGGCAGTGTGGCGTCGAAGCCGACGTAGTCGCCCGCCGTCAGCTCCACCGTGTGCCCGTCCACCGTCATCTGGAGCCGGCCGGCCTGCACGACGGTGTGCTCGATGCCGACGTGCCCCGGCGAGTCCCGCCGTTCACCGGACCTGACCTGCTGGTCGTACACCTCGAAGACGGCCTGCCCCGATTCGATCCGCTGGAGCGGGCGCAGGTCGATGCCCTCGCCGCTGAGCACCTCGACGTCCTTTGCCCTGACCACCCGCAGTCCCGCGGGCTGCTGGGCGTCCAGCAGATCGGAGATCGGCACTTCCAGGACGCGGGAGAGGCTGAAGACCGTCTCGATGGTGGGGTTTCCTGTGCCGGACTCCAACTGGGACAGCGTCGCCTTGCCGATCTTCGACCGTCTGGACAGCTCCGAGATCGACAGTCCCCGCTGGGCCCGCGCCCGCTTGAGGTTGAGCGCCAGCATGGCCCGGATCGAGCCCTCGGGACCGCTCACGGCCCCTCCCTTCTCTCCTCGATTCCCATTCTCGGCTGTTCGCTATACAGAACGGAAGCGTAGTGGCTGGTCATTATCCCGAACGGGGGTTGGGTGGATGGATGGAGGGGCGGGGTGGGCGAAGGCGAACGGAGGGGCTCGCGGGCTGCAGGGCTTGGTTCATCTGGCCACGAGGGTGATCTCCGTGGCCTTCACGCTGGCGAAAACCTCGGTGCCGTCCGCCAGCCCGAGCTCCGCAGCGGCCTCCGCGGTGATCTCGGCGACGAGGTCCGGACCGGCTCCGGTGCTCTGGCCGGCTCCGCTGTGCGGGTCGGCGGTGCTGTGGGGGTCGGTTCCGCTGTGGGGGTTGGCTCCGCGGTGCGGGTCGGCGTCGCTGTGGGGGTTGGCTCCGCCGGGCGGGTCGGCGGTGCCGTGCGGGTCGGTTCCGCTGTGCGGGCTGGCTCCGTGGTGCGGCTCGGCAGCGCTGGGTCTCGGCGTGACGAGCACCCGCAGTCGGCTGCCGACCGCCGTGATCTCCCGTATCGTCCCCGGCCATACGTTCCGCGGGCTGCCGTGCGGGCGCTCGCGGTGCAGGGCGACTGCCTCCGGACCGATGACCGCCAGGACGGCGGTCCCCTCGGACATCGGGTCGGCGACCACCAGACTGCCCCCCACGTCGAGCTTCAGTGTGCCGTCCCCCGCTGCCGTTCCCGCCAGCGCGTTGCGGCCGAGCATCCGGGCCACCCACGGTGAGCGCGGATGCCGGGTGACCTCACTGGGCGGGGCGTCCTGGACCGCCCGCCCGTCCTCCAGCACCAGCACCCGGTCGGCCAGCGACACCGCCTCCACCGGGTCGTGCGTGACCAGCAGACAGACCCCCTCGAACTCCGCGAGATGGCCGCGCAGCAGGTGCCGCACCTGTGCACGGGTCGTCTGGTCGAGCGCTGCCAGTGGCTCGTCCAGCAACAGGAGCCGGGGCCGCGCCGCCAGCGCACGGGCCAGCGCCACCCGCCCCGCCTGACCGCCGGAGAGCTGCCCCGGTCTCCGGTGCGCCAGATGCCCGACCCCGAGCCGCTCCAGCCACTCCTGGGCCCGGTGGCGTGCCTCGGTTCGCCGTACGCCCTGCGCGCGCAGCCCGTACGCCGTGTTCGACAGCGCGCTCAGATGCGGGAACAGCGCCCCTTCCTGAGGGACCCACGCGACCCCGCGCCGGTGCGGGGGCAGTGCGCCGGCTGCGACGTCGCCGAGCGACAGTTCGGCGCGGGCGCGCGGTGTGAGGCCGAGCAGCGCGCGCAGCAGTGTCGACTTTCCCGCGCCGTTGGGGCCGACGACAGCCACCGTGGTGCCGGGTGCGGCGTCCAGCGTCAGCTCGGTGAAGCCGGTGACGCGGGCGTGCAGTGGCCACTTCTGTGTCCGGGGGAGGGGGCCGGAGAGGGGCTGCGGCCGGCTGTTCGTCGCGGGCTGCGGATCTTCCCCCGAGCTCTTCGAGCATTGGGTACCCCAAGGCCGGCGCGCAGTTCCCCGTGCCCCTTCGGGACGCGGGGATGCTCCTGCCCACCGTCCGCGCAGCCCGACCAGCACCGCCATGGCGATGACGAGCAGCAGCAGCGAGACCGACGTCGCCGCCTCGGGCTGGTCCTGGAGCAGGAGATACACCTGGAGCGGCAACGTCTGCGTCGTCCCCGGCAGGTTCCCCGCGAACGTGATCGTCGCCCCGAACTCCCCCAGCGCCCGCGCCCAGGTGAGTGCCGCACCCGCCGCCAGCCCCGGGGCGACCAGCGGCAGCGTCACCGTGCGGAACACCCGCAGCGGCCCGGCCCCCAGCGAGGCCGCCGTCTCCTCGTAGGCGGGCCGCAGCCCGGCCAGCGTCCCCTCCAGACTGATCACCAGGAACGGCATCGCGACGAACGTCGCCGCCACCACCGCACCCGAGGTGTGGAACGGCAGAACGATGCCGAACGCGTCCTCCAGCCACGGCCCCAGCAGCCCTCTCCGCCCGAACCCCAGCAGCAGCGCCACGCCCCCGACCGTCGGCGGCAGCACCATCGGCAACAGCACCAGCGACCGCACCACCGCCTTGCCGGGAAAGTCGACCCGGGCCAGCAGCCAGGCCAGCGGCACGCCCAGCACCACGGACAGCGCGAGCGCCCCGAACGACACCAGCAGCGACAGCTTCACCGCCTCGACGACACCCGCACTGCCCAGATGCGAGCCCAGCTCCCCCCACTCCGTACGCGCCAGGATGCCGAGCAGCGGCACCAGCAGAAACGCGATCGCGAGCAGCGCGGGCACTGCCAGCGCGAACGGCGTACGCGGCCGGGCGCGGGCGGGGAGAGGGCGGCGGCGGATCATGGGTGCTGAAAACCTGCCTCACGCAGCACCTTCTGCGCCTTGGGCGTGCTCAGCCACTTCACGAACGACGCGGCCTCCTTCTGGTGTTCGGAGTTCTTCAGCACGGCGGCCGGATAGGAGGCGATGGCGTTCTTGCTGTCGGGGATGTCGACGGAGTCCACCTTCTTGGGCGCCGTGGCCGCGTCGGTCTTGTAGACGAGACCCGCGTCCGCCTCGCCCAGCTCCACCTTGCTGAGCACAGCCCGTACGTTCGGCTCCTGCGAGACGGGCTTCACTTTCAGCTTCTGTGCGTCCAGCACCTGCTTTCCGTAGCGCCCGACCGGCACCTCGGGAGCGGCCAGCACTACTTTGAGTTTGCTGTCCGACAGATCCTCCAGGCCCTTCACCCGCTCCGGGTTGCCCTCCCCCGTGGCGATCACGAGCCGGTTCCTGGCGAAGACGGCCGGCTTGCCCGTCTCACCCTTGAGGCCGTCCATGGTCCTGGTGTCCGCCGTGGCCAGTACGTCAGCGGGCACGCCCTGCTTGACCTGCGCCGCCAGCTCCTGCGACCCGGCGAACGAGAACTTCACCTTCGTGCCGGGATGCTCCTTCTCGTACACCTTGCCCGCCGCCTGGAACACATCGGTGAGGGACGCCGCACCGAGCACGGTCAGCTCGGTCCTGCCGCCCTTCTCCGCGCCCCTCTTACTGCTGTCGTCCCTGCCGCTCCCGCATCCGGCGAGGGGAACGAGGACGGCAACGGCGCCGAGCGCGGCGACCGCGCGGCGAGGCGTCAGAACGTGCGTGCCCATGGGCGAACTCCTGGCGGGTCGGGTGGCGGGTCGGGATGAGAGGGGGTGGGACGAGAGGTAACGACGGGGCAGAACCGGCCTCACGGACGGTCGATATGGACGTTGGTCGACTTCACCCGGGCAGTGGCCTGCATACCGACCTTCAGCCCCAGTTCCTCCACGGCCTCCCGGGTCAGCAGCGAGACCAGTCGGTGCGGGCCCGCCTGGATCTCGACCTGCGCCGCCACATCGCCGAGCTTGACGGCGGTGACAATCCCGGGGAACGCGTTGCGGGCCGAGGTGTAGCTGTTCTCCTCGTCCTCGCCGCCGTGCTGGGCGAGCTCGACGGAGAAGGCGGCCAGATCGCGCCCGTCGATCAGACGGCGTCCGCTCTCGTCACGGTGCGTGGTGACCCGGCCCGCGTCGGCCCAGCGTCTGGCCGTGTCCGGACTGACGCCGAGCAGCCGCGCGGCCTGCCCGATGGTGTACGACTGCATGTGCGTCAACGTATGAGTTCCTACCTCGCATCTGCAATGTTTATCTTCCCTCTCTATAGCATCTGCCAACCTTCCCTGGAGGAACTGCCAACTGTGCGCTTCCCTCGGGCGGCGCCGCACGCAGCGCTGCTGCCGGAGCGCTGCCGACGCGCCGCCATGACGCGGCCCACAGCTCGTGGGCGCAGGCGTCGAGCGGAGAGGGCACGAGATGAGCGAGCGCAGCGCCCCCAGGGGACAGCCCCCGGTCGCCCATGTGGCGAACAACGCCAGAGTGTGGAACTACTGGCTCGGCGGCCGGGACTACTACGACGTTGACCAGCAGGTCGGCGACTAGGTCACCAACATGTACCCCAACATCCGGGAGGTCGCTCGCGCGGATCGTGTGTTCCTTGGCCGCGCGGTACGGTTCCTCGCCGACGAGGCGGGCGTCCGGCAGTTCCACGACATCGGCTCCGGGCTGCCCACCGTCGAGAACACCCATCAGGTGGGCCAGTGCGTGGCTCCTTCCTCGCGGATCGTCTGCCGCGACTTCGACCCAACTGTTCTCACGCGCGCCCGCGCCCTCGCGCGGGACTCCCGGGGAGACCGATTACATCGCCGCGGACGCCCACCAGCCGCAAGCCATCCGCGATGCCGCCGGGGACCCCTGGACCTCACCGAGCTGGTCGCCGTCATACTGCCGGAACCCTCAACTTCATCGCCGACACCGACGAGGCGATAGCCATCGTGGAGACCCTGATGGCGGCCGTCCCCTCCGGCAGCTACCTGGCGCTCACCCGCCCCACCCTCGAACTCGGCGGGGACGGCAACCTCGAGGCGATGCGCTCTTCTGCAACGAGAAAGCCATGCTGCCCATCACGGCCCGAGCCGGCGCCGAGGTCGCCCGCGTCTTCCCGCGGCTGGAACTGCTGGAGCCGGGAATCGTCTCGTGCGCCCGCTGGTGACCGGGATATATGGCAGAAGACGAGAAGTCCGTCGCTCAGTTCAGCGCCATTGCCCGCAAGCCCTGACTCCCTCTCTTACGCACGCATCTCCTCTGACCCCTCCCCTCGCAGATACGTCAGCACGGCGACCACGCGGCGGTTGACTTCCGGATCGTCCGCCGGAAGTCCGAGCTTGTGCAGGATCCCTGCGATGTGCTTGGCGACGGCGGCTTCCGTCACCACCAGGCGACGCGCGATGGCGGCGTTGGAGTGGCCCTCCGCCATCAGCGCCAGCACCTCGCGCTCCCGGGGCGTGAGCCGCTCCAACGGGCCCCGGCGACGGGCGAGGAGCTGACGCACCACCTCCGGATCCACCACCGTGATTCCGTCGGCGACGCGGCCGACCGCGTCCATGAACTCCCCTACATCTCCCACCCGTTCCTTGAGCAGATAACCTGTGCCCGCCCCGCCCTCGCCGCTCTCCAGCAGTTCCTCGGCGAATGTCTGCTCCACGTACTGGCTCAGCACCAGCACAGCCAGGTCCGGCTGCTCCGCCTGGAGGACGCGCGCCGCACGCAGACCCTCGTCGGTGAAGTCCGGCGGCATCCGCACATCCGCCACGACCAATTCCGGCCGGTGCTCCCTCACCGCTGCAAGCAGCGCATCACCGTCACCCACCGCTGCCGACACCTCATGGCCGAAGCGTTCGAGCAGCTGGACCATTCCCTCGCGCAGCAGCACACCATCCTCAGCGATCACGATTCGGAGAGGGCGCTCGGCCTGCATGGGATCTCCGCTCTCAACCGGGTCGGTCCGCCTCGTGGGCTGGACAGGAACATTCTGCCGTCGGCCGCGGCGATCCGATCGGCGAGACCTGTCAGGCCCGAGCCCGCCTTTATCTCGGCACCGCCCACTCCGTTGTCCGTCACTTCCAAGTGCAGCACTCCCTCCTGGACGCGTGTCCTCACCCGGCAGCGCGCTGCTCCACTGTGCTTTGCCGCGTTGGTCAGCGCCTCGGACGTCACGAAGAACGCTGTGGTCTCCGCGGCGGCCGGCAGCCGGCCCGGCAGCTCGATATCCAGATCGACAGGTATCGGCGAGCGGCCAGCTATGTCCCGCACCGCCGCGTGCAGGCCCCGCTCGCTGAGGACCTGCGGGTGCACGTTGCGGATCAGCTCCCGCAGCTCGGCCAGAGCCTCCTTGGCCAGTGCGTGCGCCTCACCGACCTCTTTGGCTGCGACACTTCCCTCGGGCAGGTCCAAGGTGGCCAGGCCCAGCCGCACATTGAGCGCCACCAGCCGCTGCTGCGCCCCGTCGTGCAGATCGCGCTCGATACGGCGACGTTCGGTCTCGAACGCGTCCACGAGCCGGGCCCGGGAGCGGACGACCTCGCGCAGCTCGCCGTCCTTGGGGGCCAGCACCGAGCGTGTGACCGCACCGCGGACTCCCGCCCACGCGCCTATGGGATAGGTCGCGACGATCAGCAGCATCGCGCCGGCTATCGGGCCCGTGACCTTCTCCCAGCTCGTCGCCGTCGGCTGGAGCGGCGAGAGCAGCAGGATGCCGGGGATGCCGAGCGAGACCAGCGCCACCGCCAGGTCGGCCCATGCCACCGCCAGCACCGACACGGCACCGTAGCCATACGTTCTCCGGCCCCTGGGGGGCAGCGGACCATCGAGCTCCACCAAGCCGAGACGCCACCGCTCCAGCGGGCCGGACAACGCGGCGCCGAACCCTATGGCCAGTACCGAGCACAGCACTCCCGTCACTCTGCCGAACGGCGCGGCCAGCATGGCCGCGACGGTCAGATACACCGCGGCCGCCAGCCCACCGCCGGTCAGCAGATAGACCAGCGAGCGCCACGGCCAAGCGGTGAGTGGAAACCGCAATGGCGCACGGCCGAGAGCTTCCAGGACGGTTCGTGAGATCACCCAACGACCGTAGCCCGGGGGCAAGAGCCGGGGCAGTAGTGCTAGGTGTAGTCCTGATACTCGCCCAGGCACTGGTGTGTTCAGGGCCTCCCGCGGCGTTCCCTGGAGCCATGACCAAGGAACAGACCACGTCATGGGCCGCCGGCCCGGCAGTTGGGCATCCCGCCGCACGTACCGAAGCGCCTGCGCCCGTTGAACTGCGCGGAGTAGAGAAGCGGTATGAAGAAGGAGAACGAGCGGTCGTCGCCCTTCGGGACGTCACCCTCCAGTTCCCTCGCGGCACCATGACCGCAGTGATGGGCCCGTCCGGATCGGGCAAGTCCACATTGCTGCACTGCGCGGCCGGTATAGAGCGGCCGACTCGGGGGAGAGTACTGGTCGACGGCGCCGAGCTCGGCGGACTGGACGAGAACGCGTTGACGCTGCTGCGTCGTGACCGCATCGGCTTCGTCTTCCAGGCTTTCAACCTCGTCTCCGCGTTGACTGCTGCCCAGAACGTCGAGCTCCCGCTCCGGCTGGCCGGACGCCGTGCCGACCCGGGTCAAGTGGCCGCCGCCCTTGAGCGGTTCGGACTCGCCGAGCGCGCCGGGCACCGGCCGAGCGAGCTGTCCGGCGGCCAGCAGCAGCGGGTGGCCTTGGCCCGGGCCGTCATCACGCACCCAGCCGTGCTCCTGGCCGACGAACCGACAGGCGCGCTCGACACACATACCTCGCGCGGGGTCCTTCGGCTGCTGCGCGAACTGGTCGATACGAACGGCCAGACGATCATCATGGTCACCCACGATCCCGCAGCTGCCGCCTATGCGGACCGAGTGGTACTGCTCGCCGACGGCAGACCCGTTGACGAACTGCGCGCGGGCGCGGGCGCGGAGGCGATCGCGGCACGTATGGCCGCGCTGGAAGAGTCGACAGCAGTCGGTAACGCTGCCGCTGCCCCTGCCTCCCGGTCCGCAGCCGACGCCCGAGGGGCGGTGCAGCCATGATCAGCTTTTCCTCGGTACGGGAGCGCTGGCCGGCGTTCCTGGGATCGTTCGTGGCTGTGGCGCTCGGCGTCGCTGTTGTGACGATGAGTGCACTGATACTGCTGTCCGGCGGCCCTGGAGTGCCTGAACGACTTGCCGGAGCACCCGTGTTGGTGCGTGCGCCGGCAGGCGACCAGGTGGGAGGTCATTTCAATGAGCCGCCGCCATGGGAGCCGGGACAGGCGACAGAGCTGAGACGGAAGCTGGACCGGCTTCCGGGGGTGCGGGCGGCCGTCGCCGACCGATCTTTCTACGCCCAACTACCTGGTACTGAGCAGGTCAAGGGCGAACGGCAGGGCCACGGCTGGTCCGCTGCTGCCCTCGCCTCTTACGGTCTGCACGACGGACGGGCGCCGATGAGAGGCGATGACATCGCTCTCGACCGCTCCTACGGCCACCAGCCGGGTGATCGGGTCACGGTGCTCACCGCGGACGGCCCCCACCGGTTCACCGTCTCGGGCACGCTGGACGGGCCTGGATACTACGTCACCGACACGCGTGCGGCAGCGCTCGCCGGCGGGGTCCGCGTCATCGGACTCACCCTCGAGCCCGGCACGTCGGCCGCGCGCGTGGCGTCCGCTGCCGAGCGGGCCGTGGCCGACACGGCCGGAAGGGGCGAGGTCCTCACCGGAGGCGACCGCGACGCTCTGGCGCCACAGCAGGACGAGATGACGCGGTGGATCGGCTCACAGGTGCTCACCGCCATGGCCGCTCTGTCAGCCTTCGTGACTGTCTTCATCGTCTCTTCGACGTTCGCCTTCACCGTGGCGCAGCGACGACGGGAGTTCGGGCTGCTACGAATCATCGGAGCCACCCCCAAGCAGGTGCGCCGCACGGTCTGCGCCGAGGCGGCGACCGTCGGGGTGCTCGGTGCCGCCCTGGGGTCGGCAGTGGGGTCGGCGGTCGCATCCTCGGTGGCCGGAGTGCTGGTGGACGCGGGTTTGCAGCCGGAGGGCTTCACATTGCGGTCCCGCTGGTGGGTGCCGTGTGCCGCGATCGTGCTGGGGAGTGCTGTGGCCCTTGTAGGGGCATGGTCGGCCGCTCGGCGCGCGGCACGGGTGGCACCGATGGAGGCGATGCGGGAAGCGGCGGTCGACGAGCGGCCCATGACCCGCAGGCGCTGGGCGGCCGGGCTGACGGCGACCGCGCTCGGGCTGGCCTGCATGGTGGGAACGGCATCCGCCGACAGCGAGACCATGGTGCTGCTCGGATTGGGCACGGCAACAGGATTGACGGCTGGCCTCGCTCTGCTGATACCGGCCCTGGTGCGGCCCGTCGTCGGAGCGCTCACCCGTCCGCTGGCCTGCCGCCCGGGGGCGACGTCACTGCTCGTACGCGAGAACATGCGAGCAGCGGTGCGCCGCACCTCTGCCACCGTCGCTCCCGTACTGGCCACCGTGACATTTGCCGTGCTCATCACCAGCACGGTGCAGACGACGGAGACTGCCGACACCGACCGGCAGGCAGCCTCTGTGCGGGCACGCACCGCGCTGGCGCCCGCGGGTACTCCGGGGCTCAGCGAGGCCGCGACGGCGGAAGCCGGAGTGACGCACAACGCGATGCTGGGCACCACCGTCTACGGCGGGCGCGGGAGGGAGGCGTTCACGGCGGCGGGGGTCGGTAGCGGCTTCGCACGACTGTACGGTCGCCCCTCCCCACCGGCCGGCGGTGTTCTTGTCACTGAATCAGTCGCTGCGGCACACGGATGGCGGGAGGGCCGGAGCACGATACTCACCTTCGAGGACGGCCGCAGGGAGCGGCTGCGGGTGGCGGCAGTGCTGGATGACGGAGAGGTGCCGTATCAACTGGTGCTCCAGCGCGGGGTGGTGCGGGCGCACGACCCGTCGGCTCTCGCGGACGTCGCCTACCCGACGAGTGAGAAGAGCGTGCAGCAACTTCGCGATGCACTGAGGGCGCGCGAGGTCTCGGTGGAACGCTATGCCTCTTCGAGCGAGGAAGAAGAAGACAGATTGGTATGGATCTTCACGTTGATGCTGGTGGCCATGACCGCGGGATACACCGCCATAGCCGTGGCCTCCACGCTGCTGACGGCCACCGCTGACAGAGCTCGGGACCTGCGGATCCTGCGACTCTCGGGAGCAACGTCGGGGCAGGTTCTGCGGACGGTCGCAGGGGAGACGGTTTGCGCTGTCGCGTTGGGTGCCGCGCTGGGCATGGTCGTGGTCATCCCCGCACTGCTGGGGATGGTCCATGGGCTACGGCAGAGCATGGGGGTACCGGTCGAAGCGGTGATCGCCTGGCCGTGGGTCGCCGGTGCCGTGAGCGGCTGCCTGGCGCTGGGCCTGGTGGCGAGCGTCGTTCCGGCGTACGGCCTGCTGCGGGGTCCGGCTGGAAGACCAGGGGCACGGATGGGATAGGGCACGGTGGGCCGGTCCGACTCGTGGGCCTGGCGAGAGCCTCGTCCAGACCGTGGTGGCCGGGCACCTTGTCGGACTGGCATCTTCCTCGGGCAGATCTTTCACGAGGGCAGGAGTTTTCGCCGGGCAGGTGCCATGCGTGGGCCACGCACAGGCGCGCACTCCCTCCGCATGGCGGCTCCCCTCGAGCCCGTCGCAGGAGGCCTCCCACGGGATGAGACCCGGCATGGTGGGGCCCCGCAGGCTGGCCCTCCGCCCGGCTGGAGTCCGGCCGTGCTCCGGCTGGAGCGGGGGGCCTCGGCGGGGCGGCATCCCCGGGGTGGGGGTGGTCCGTCG
>NZ_JADKMA010000045.1 GCF_017676365.1 Streptomyces oryzae | reverse complement strand
CCCCCTCCTCCCCCTCCCCTCCCGCTGTCACAGCGCCGCCAGGCCCTTGGCGGTGGTTGCCGTGGCGCCGAGCACGGCGAGGGAGGTCGTCGCGGCACGGGCCCACCGAACCGGGATGCGCCGGGTCAGCCAGTGACCGGCGGCGGAGCCGGCCGCCAGCGCGGCCAACGCGGTCAGGGCGGCCGGCAAAGCGAGGTCGGGCACCCCGCCCTTCGCGGCGAGGGACGCGGCGTTGAGAACGGCGAAGTAGAGCTGCATCGAGCCCACGAACTCCCGGTGCTCCCAGTCGGTCGATACCGCGTAGAGCGTGATGGCAGGCCCTCCCACGCCTGCCGACGCATTCATGAAGCCCGACATCCCGCCCGCGACGACGGCGCCGCGCCCGCCACGCAGTACCCGCGCTCTCGGCACGAAACTGACGGTCAGCAGGGCGACGACGATGACCGTGCCGACGAGCACCATCAGGACAGCCGTGTTGAGGTGGTGCGCGATCCAGGCGCCCGGGACGACCATGACCAGGGCCGGCAGGGACAGCAGGACCACCTTGCGGACGGCCACGTCCCGCCAGGTGAAGCAGAGGACGAGGAGATTGGTCAGCAGGCTCAGCGCGTTGGCGAGAAGCACACCGTGGAACGGGCCGAGAAGCAGGACCAGGAACGGCGAGGCGACCAGCGCGAAGCCGAGGCCGGTCACCCGCTGTGCCGCCGCGCCGCCCAGTACCGCCGTGGCGAGGAGGAGCAGCCCGGGCCCTGACATGCTCACAGGCCGACAGCGAGGTAATGCACGTCGGTGTACTCCTCCAGGCCGAGCTCGGCGCCCTCGCGGCCGAGTCCGGACTGCTTGACCCCTCCCAGCGGGGCGAACGCCGCGGACGGCAGTGCGTCGTTGACGCCGGTGATCCCGGTTTCGAGCCGCTCGGCGAATCGCCAGGCCCGGCCGAGATCGCGTGACCAGACATAGCCGGCCAGCCCCAGATCGGTCGCGTTCGCGCGCCGCAGTGCTTCTTCGGCGTCGGTGACCCGGAAGACGGCCGCAGCCGGCCCGAACACCTCCTGGCAGCCGAGCGCCGCCGTTTCGGGTACGTCCGTCAGCAGGGCGGGCTGGACCCAGTGGCCGGCCGTGGGGAGGGCGCGCTCGCGGGTGAGCCGCTTCGCGCCTGCCGCGAGGGCTTCGTCGACCATGCTGTTCACGGCCTGCACGCGCCCGGCGTCGATGACCGGCCCGATGTCGGGCACCGGATCGGCCAGTCCGTCGCCGAGGGTGAGCGCGTCGGTCCGCTCGACGAGCCTGCCGACGAACTCGTCGTACACGCCGTCCTGGACGATGAACCGGTTGGCGGCGATGCAGGACTGGCCGGTGTTGCGGAACTTCGCGATCAGAGCGCCCTCGACGGCGGCCTCGATGTCCGCGTCGTCGAGCACGACGAAGGCTCCGTCGCCGCCGAGTTCGAGGAGGGGCCGCACCACGCGGCGCGACGCCTGCCGCATGATCAGCCGGCCGACCTCGGTGGAGCCGGTGAAGGACACGATCCGCACCGCGGGATGCTCCAGGAGGGCGGAGCTGAGCTCGGCAGCCGGCCCGTGCACCAGGTTGAGGACGCCCCGCGGGAGACCGGCATCGGTGAAGCACCGGATCAGCTCGGTCACCGCCAGCGGCGCCTTCTCCGACACCCGGGCCACCACCGTGCACCCGGCGGCGAGCGCCGGGGCGAGCTTGCGGGCCTGGATCGAGCAGGGGAAGTTCCACGGGGTCAGGGCTGCGACGACCCCTGCGGCCCGGCGCAGGGTGAGGTGGCGCTTGCCGGGCGCCTCGTGCGGGACGACCGCACCGGTGGGGCGGCGTGCCTGCTCGGCGAACCAGCGGACGTACTCGGCCGAGAAGGCGATCTCGGCGCGTGCTTCGGGCAGCCGCTTGCCCGCCTCGCGGGCGAGCAGCAGCGCGAGGTCGGCTGCGCGTTCGCTGATCAGGGCCGCCGCGGCGAGGAGGATATCGGCGCGCTGCCGTGCGGGGGTCTCGCTCCATGGCGCGAAGGCGCGGGCGGCGGCGTCTGCTGCCGCCCGCGCGTCGTCGGCCGTTCCGAAGCGCACCTCGCCGACGAGGCTGCCGTCGGCCGGATCGGTGACCTCGTACGGTGTGCCGTCCGCGCGCCACTCGCCGTCGATGAGCATGGCCGCGGTGGCCGGTTCCGTCTTCCGTCGCACGTGTGTGTCCGTCACGTTCACTGCTCCTGGCTCCTTCTGCCGGCTCGCGCCGCGGTCTTGTTGCGGAAACGGGAAGGGGGTGCCCCGGTCGGCCGTCCGCGGGCTGCGGGTTGTGCGTGGTTGCTCGTGCAGTTCCCCGTGCCGCTGGCGGGGCGCGGGGAACTGCGCCGCGAAGCCTGGGCAGTCGGCTCACCCGCAGGCCGGTCAGTCATGGCGTACGACGCCGCTCACGAATCCGTCACCCGCGCTGCCCTGCGCCGTCGGCGACTCCAGGTCGATACGCCTGCGTACTCCGTCGAAGTCCAGGAGCTCGACCGTCGCGGGTGCGTCGCCGAACGCCTCCAGCCGCCATGGCCGGGTCAGCAGGTCGTCGGAGCACCGCACGCTCGCGTCGACGTCGACTCGTGGCAGCACCGCGCCGTCCCGGACGAGTACCGGCATGTGCTCCAGCGCCACCAGCTGCTCCGCCCACCCGGGTCCCTCGTGCAGCTCGCCGGTGACCAGGTCGCGCCAGCGTCCGGCGGGCACCCGGAAGCGGCGGCGCACCGGCGCTTCGCCGTCGTCGAAGACCGGCACCACCATCACGTCGCGTCCGAGCAGGAACTGCCCGTCGACACCTGCGGCGGACGGGTCCTCGTCGGCCATCGCCGGCGGGCGCATCATGGGCAGGCCCTGGGCTGCGGCCTCGTGTGCGACCTGCCAGAGGTACGGCAGCAGGGAGTAGCGCAGCCGCACCCAGTCCCGGGCGATGCGCAGGGCGCGCTCGCCGAAGGTCCACGGCTCCCGGGGCCGTAGTCCGTGTGCGCGCATCAGCGGGGAGAGCGCGCCGAGTTGCGTCCACCGGACGTAGAGCGCCGGGGTGAGCTCGGGGCCGAAGAAGCCGCCGATGTCATGGCTCCACAGGCCCGGTGCCGAGACGGCGTAGGAGAGACCGCCTCGCACCGTGGCCTGCATGCCGGCGACGGTCGATTCGGCGTCGCCGCCCCACTGTCCGGGATAGCGCTGTGAGCCGGCCCAGCCGCTGCGTCCCCACACGAGCGGGGCCCGGCCGGTGCAGTGGGCGATGGCTTCGCTGACGGCACCGTTGTAGCGCAGGGGGTAGAGGTTGTGGGCGTGCTGGGGCGGTGTGCCGTCCTGTTGTGCCACGCCGTCGGGCAGGGCCTCGCCGAAGTCGGTCTTGAAGACCGCGACGCCGTCGGCGAGGAATTCCTCGTGCAGCGACTGCCACCACTGCCGCGCCTCGGGGTTGCTGAAGTCGAGCAGGGCGCGGGGCCGCCCGTCGGGCGTGGGCGTCTTACGGATCGTCGCCAGGCTGCCGTCGGTGTGCCGGACGAGGTAGCCCCGCGACTCGGCCTCGGCGAACCGCGGTGAGGCCGGGTCGAGGTAGGGCAGCTCCCATACCGACAGGCGGATGCCGCGCTCGGCCAGTGCCGCGACGAACTCCCGGCGGTCGCCGAAGCGTTCGGTGTTCCATATGAAGTCGCAGTTGAGCCGGTCGACCACGAGCCAGTCGGGGTCGAGGTGCAGCACATCGCACGGCACCTGGTGTGCCCGCATCCGGTCCGCGACCTCGACCATCTCCTCCCGCGAGTGGTAGCGGCAGCGGCCCATCCAGTAGCCGAAGGCCCACAGCGGGGGGACGGGAGGGCGGCCGGTCAGTGCGGTGTATCCCGTGAGCCGGCCGGCGAGCGTCGGCGCGACGACGACGTACAGGTCGAGAGCGTCGTCGGCGAGGGTCAGTCCGAGGACGGAGGGGCGTGTGTGACCGACGTCGGCTGTCGTGACGGCACCGGTGTTGAGGAACCCCGCGTATCCGGCGGTCGAGTGCCAGACGGGCACCGGTTTGTAGGCCAGTCCGGTGCCGGTGCCCAGCGCGTCCTCGCTGCGCAGGACGAGCCGCTGGCCGTTTTTCACCAGCCGGGAGAACTGTTCGCCGAAACCGGTGATGTCCTCCTCCGCCGCGAGTTCGAGATGGAGGGAGGTGCCGTGTTCGTCGCGGAGTAGGGCAGGTGCCATGGCCAGGCCCGCCGCCTGCCGCAGCCGCTCGGCTGTGCGCAGTACGGTCCCGCCCGTTTCGGCGTTCTCGACCACGAGCCCGAACGGGCGTCGGCGGATCCGGACCCGGACCTGCCCGGTGCCGACGAGCACCTCGTCCGGGTTCTCTTCGAGGGTCACCGCGACCGGCTCGGGGCGCGGGTCGACGACGATGCCGAGCCCGGTGCCGTCGTCGTCGAGGGTCCGGTGCCCGTCGGGGCCCAGCACGATCCGGACGGTGCCCGCGGCGACCGCCTGGATGCGCAGCACCAGGTGCTGCTCGTCCAGCGGAGGGAACGCGAGGTCGGGGAGGTTCGGCAAGGTGGTTTCGATCCCCTGCTCCAGGGGCGGCTCGCCGGTGATCCAGCCGGGCATGACCCCGACGGTGACCGCGGGCAGTGCGACGAGGTCGAGTTCGGCGCCGTCGGGGGTCCGGCGTACTGCGGCTACGCGTCGGACGATGAACTGCTCGCCCATGATGGTGCTATCCCTTCACCGAGCCGGCGGTCATGCCGGCTACGAAGTAGCGCTGGAGGAAGACGTAGGCGATGACGATCGGTGCGGAGGCGATGACGACTCCGGTGAACAGCAGCGGGTAGTTCGTCAGGTACTCGCCCTGGAAGTTGAGCAGGGCCAGCGGGAGGGTCCTCTTCGACGGGTCGTGGATGAACAGAAGGGGGTAGAGCAGGTCGTTCCACTGGATGACGAAGAGGAAGATGGCGGTGGCCGCGAGCGAGGGCAACGAGACGGGGAGGACGATGGAGAGGTAGGTGCGCCACGGGTTCGCCCCGTCGACGGAGCCCGCCTCGTACAGCTCGCGGGGCAGTGTGCGCATGAACCCGGTCATGATGAAGATCGCGACCGGCATGGTGGCGACGATCTCGATGAGGATCAGCCCTGTGAGGCTGTCGAGCAGGCCGAGCCGCTGGAACAGAACGTACTGCGGAATCATGTTGGCCTGGGCCGGGACAGCCATTCCGAGTACCAGGAAGCCGTAGATCAGCCAGCCGAGCCTGCCCGGGATACGGGCCAGCCCGTAGGAGGCGAGGCTGCCGATGAGCAGGGTGAGGAGGACCGCGCTTCCGGTGACGATGACGCTGTTGGCGAAGGAGTGTCCCATGCTGGCGTCGGTCAGCACGGTGCGGAAGTTGCCGGGGGCGAGGTCCGAGGGCAGGCCGAACGGCGAACTGAACAGCTGCTTGGTCGTCTTGAACGTGCCGGTGACGACGACGATCAGGGGCACTGCCACGAGAAGGGCGTAGATGCCGAGGATGACGCGTCTGCTGAGGCTGGTCACGACGTCTCCTCCTTCCTCAGACGCGCTGGGTCAGCTTCACGGCACGCCGCTGGAGCACGCTGACGAGGGCGATGATGAGCATGAACACGATCGATTCCGCTGCTGCGTAGCCGAACTGGGAGTTGGTGAAGGTCGCGTAGATCCGGGTGGAGAGGATGTCCAGCGAGCCTTTGGGCGGGTTGCCGCCCAGGCCGAGGATCAGGTCGAACGCCTTGAACGACTGGATGGTCGTGTAGGCGATGACGATGGCCGTGGTGGGCGCGATCATCGGCCAGGTGACGAAGCGGAAGCGCTGCCAGCGGCCGGCTCCGTCGAGGTCGGCGGACTCGTACAGCTCCCTCGGTATCTGCTGCAGACCCGCGATGTAGATCACCATCAGCTGTCCGGTGTGGGCCCACACCTGGGTGAGGGCCACCCAGTAGATCGCCGCGCTCTCGTTGCCGAGGAAGGCGCTCTGCAGCCCGTGGAGTCCGACCGTGTCCAGGGCCTGGTTGATCAGCCCGAAGTTCGGGTCGTACATGAACTTCCATACGAAGGCGACCGACACCGAGGAGAGGATGGCCGGGAGGAAGTACAGCGCCCGCAGGGCGGAGGTGGCCCTGGAGTTGCGTTGCAGCAGCAGGGCGAGCAGCAGGGACAGGCCGGTCTGCAGCACGACGACCACGAGGAGGAACTTCAGGCTGTTCGTGGTGGCGTTGTGGAAGAGATCGTCGTTGGTGGCCATCGTGCCGAAGTTGCCGAGGCCGACGCTGTTGAAAGCGGCGCTGAGCCCGTCCCAGTCGGTGACGGCGTACTGGAATGCCTGTGCCGTCGGCAGTGCGAAGAAGACGATGTAGAGCGCGACGGCCGGCAACGGGAAGAGCCACAGCGCGGGGTGCGTGCGGGTGGCGCCCCGGCGCGGCCGCACTCCGGGCCGGGGGTGCCGAGCCGGGCTGTGTGTGGCCCGCGGAGTGTCGGCGCTGATCCTCTTGCTCAGCATGTGTGTGGTCATGGGGCCCTACTTGCTGCGCTTCTGATCGACCACGTGCTGGGCCTTCTCCGCTGCCTGTTCGGGCGACGTGCCGCCCACGACCGCCGTGCACGCCCCCTCGACGGCGGCGCGGATGTCGAGATCGTTGAACTGGAAGCGGGGCGCGGGCAGTGTCTTCTTCTCGAGCCAGGGAGCGATGGCCCGCAGGTCCGGGTCGGTGTACTCCACGCCCTTGACGGACACGTGCTGCTTGGTGCCGTTCGCGTACCGGCCGGCGACCCGCGGAGTCGAGAGGAACTCCACGAAGGTCACCGCGGCCTGCTGGTGCTCGGAGCGGGAGTTGACCCCGAGGATGAACGTGGCGTTGTACGTCCCCGCGTAGCGCGCCTTGTCCGCGGCCGTGGTGATCGGCGAGAGCAGGTCGATGTCGAAGCGCGCGCCCAGCTTGCGTACCGCCGCGATGTCGTAGGAGCCGGTCGCGAGCATGGCCGCCTTGCCACTGGCGAAGATCTGCTGGCACGGCTCGACCGCGGTGCCCGTCGCCTTGCGCTGGAAGTAGGGGCGCAGCTGGGCGTACTGCTTGAGGGTCTTGAGGAACCAGTCGTCCGTGCACCGGTACGTACCCGCTTCGATCTTGGTGCACATGTCGTCGGACGGGGCGTTGTTCATCACCATGGAGTTGAACAGCTGGCCGGCGTTGCCCGGTTCGCCGCCGGGCCACGCGATGGGCACCAGTCCCTGGGACTTGAGCCGGTCGCACAAGGACAGGAAGGAGTCCCAGTCCTCCGGGGCCTTTCCGTGGGACGCCTTGTCCACGACCTCCTTGTTGACGATCGGCATGTTGAAGACGACCTGGTAGGGGAAGCCGAGCTGCTTTCCCCCGGATCTGCCGTCCGCGATGTACTTCGGGTCGAAGCGCGAGCGCCACCCCTGGTCGGACAGGTCGGTGAACAGACCGGCCTTGGCCATGTCCACGAACTGGGCGCCGCGGAAGGCGGTGAAGACGTCCCCCACCGAGCCGCCGCGGATGCGTTGCAGCGCGGAGGACTGGTAGTCGTTGGACGGGGAGATGTCCTGCCGCACGTCGGCTGAGGGGTGGGCCTTGCCGAACGAGTCGGCGATCTTCTTGAAGACCTCCTTGTCCTCGGCACGCCAGTGGGCGAAGGAGATTCCCCCGTCCACCTTGGCACCGGATGCGGCCGGCGAGGGCGCAGCGGACGAGGCTCCGCCTCCGCCCGAGCCGGCTCCCGGCCCGGCACAGGCCGCCGCGAACAGTCCGGCACCCGTGGAGCCCAGCAGCTGCACCACACGGCGGCGGTTCAGGGGTGTACCGACAGCGTCGTTGCTCATCGTTCCTCCTAGTGGTCGTGGCCCGTCGGTCACCACTCGACGACGGGGATGCCGCAGGCTCCGGCCGCGGCCCGCAGGCCGGGCCGTACATCGGTCCAGGCGAGGACGGTGTGGTGCGGGAAGCCGCCGGTGACCAGGCCGTGGACGAAGCCCTCGGCGTCGGCGTCGAGCCGGACGGCCGCGGTGTTTCCCTGGAAGCGGTTGGGCTCCGGCAGTGAGGTGCCGGAAGCGATCAGCAGGCGCAGCCGCGTCGCGTTGGACGGGTCGGGGTCCTCGGTGATCCGGGCCATCACGACCGGCCCGGTGCGCAGTGGGAAGTCGCCGGCGACGCCGATCTTGCGGTTGCAGTGGACCGACTGGGTCGCCGCCGCCGGGTCGGCGGCCAGCGCCGTCGCCGCGGAACCGCAGTGCCACAGCCGTACGAGGTTGCGCTCCGCGTCCAGGTCGACGGTGTCGACGAGGTACGTCGTTCCGCTGCCGAGCGCCTCCAGCAGCAGCATGGTCACCGTGCCGTGGACGTCGCGCTCGCACGCCGTGGGTACGCCTTCGTCGGCCAGGCGGGAGAGCGCCGAGCACGGGCAGGCGCCCAGCTGGGTCGGGAACTCCGGCCAGCACCGCACGGCGACGCCGGCCAGCACCTGGGCCGCGCTCCAGTCCCGCAGCGCGCTCGTCACCGCCGCGAAGGTCGCGGCCTGGTCCGGGTCCAGACCGAGCAGCGAGGGCCGTGCCCTGGTGGCCGCGGCGAGCTCCTTCTCGACGGCTTCCGGCGGTACGCCCAGGGTGCGGGTGAAGGCGTCCTCGACCTCGATGCGTTCGACCTCGATGCCGAAGACGTCCCGCAGCAGATCCGCGTCGTACTCGCTCGGAGTGAAGCCGGAGGGCGCGTCCCCGACCACTCCGATCCGCTTGCCCCGCAAGGCCTCCAGCGCCTGGCGCACCCGCGGCTCGGGGGCGGGCGGCCGAACGGGATCCGGCAGCGGCGGGGCCGTCGGCAGTTCGCCGCCCAGTGCCGCTCGCAGGGTCTCCCGGACCGCGGCCTCCTCGGGGTCGCCGTGGAGCAGCCGCACGGAGCCGCCCTCGCGGACCAGCGCATGCCCGAACAGGTTGGCCCCGCAGAGGGAGTTGAGCCAGAGCCGGTCGCCGACCGGACCCGGCTCGCGGAAGGACCACAGCAGAACCGGCCGGTCAAGGCCGGCGTAGAGGCGCAGGGCCGCTGACGCGTCGGAGAACGACGCACAGACATGGACGACCAGATCGGCACGAGGGTCCACGAACTCCGCGGCCGCCTCCGTGTCGTCGGGGGTCAGCACGAGACCGTCAGGTCCCGACACCTCGGCCCCCAGCTCTTCGAGGAGTGTGCGCGCCGCTCGCGCCCGCTCGCTGGCCGCGTCCAGGTCGAAGGTGGGCCGGGCGGTACAGACCACGACCGCGCGAGGCGTTCCCATCACCACTCCCCCGCGATCCGGTCGACGACCTCGCACAGCCGCCGCAGCCGCGCCACGGCGTCCCGGCCGAGCGAGGCCCGCACGTCGTCGGCGGCCAGGCAGGCGCGCCAGACGGCCCGGCCGGCCAGGAAGCCCGAGGCCCCCTCCCGCATGGCCAGTTCCACGGCACGCGGAAACACCTCGTCCGCGACCCCGGAGGACAGCACGACCCACGGTGAGGCGACAGCCTCGGTGATCTCCGCGCAGCCGCGCCGGATCCCGGCCTCGTCTCCCTCGCCGTGCCGGGGCACCTCCGCCTTGTAGAGGTCGGCGCCGAGGTCCCCGAGTTCACGCGCCGCGGCGAGTACGCCGGCGTCCCAGTCCCATGGGCGCGCGTCACGGGGAGCGCGGGAGACCGGCTCGATGATGCTGATGAGCCGCGCGCCGCGGGCGCGGGAGACGAACGTGCGCACCATGTCGACCCGCCGCTGCGGATCTTCGTCGGGCCGCCACACGACGAGCAGCTTCGCCGCGACGGCGCCTGCCGCGGCGTAGTGCTCCAGGTCCACGTCGGCGTCGATGACCGCGTCGGTGACAAGCTCGTCGGCTCCGGGTACGAAGCGGTCGCCGGCGGCGATGAGTCCGCAGCCGGGGTACACGGCGCCCTGCTCCAGTGCCTGGTCGAGAACGAACTGCTTGTCGAGGAGGACGGCGGACGCGTACGGCGTGAGCGTGCGTATCGCGTCGAGCTTGAAGGCGGTGACCTCGGCGTCCTGGACAGCCCGTCCGCGCTGGTCTGCCATCATCGCCCGCAGGGCCTCGCGTTGGTCGACGGCGAGCATGGCGAACGCGCCGGAGGGGCGCCTGAGCGCGGAGAGGTCACGGCTGCCGGTACCGGAGGACGGGCGTACGGGATGGGGCACGGTTTGCACTCCTGGTGAAGGACGGGCGCCGCTCAGGGGCGGGCGGCGGAAACGGCGGCGGAGAGGAAGGCGGTGGTTTCCCGGTGGGTCGGGATGTGCGAACGCCCGTCGAGACCGCGGCAGGACAGCGCCGCGACCGCGTTGGCGTACTCCAGGCACCGGACGAGCGGCTCTCCGCGGACGACGGCGGTGAGCAGCGCACCGTGGAAGACGTCTCCGGCTCCGAGGGTCGATACGAGGTCGACAGGCAGACCCGGCGCGCTCGCACGCCGCCCGTCGGCGGTCAGGGCGACCGAACCCCGGGCTCCGCGGGTGGCGACGACGCAGTCCGCACCGTCGCCGACGGCACGGGCCAGAGCGGTTTCGAGGTCCGCGGTTCCGTACCGGGCCGTGAGCGAGGCATCGGTCGGCACGTCCAGGGCGACACCGCGCGGGTGATAGCCCGGTATCGGGTTGCCCGCATCCACGGAGAGCCGGGGACGGTGGTCGGTCCCTTCGCTGCCAGGGCCGGCCGGGAAACCGCTGACCGCGGGCCAGCCGAGGTGGTCCACGTGCACCCACGAGGCCGTCCGGACGAGTTCCACGGCCGGCGACCTCGCGGGCAGCACAGGTTCGGGAACCCGCCGGGTGCAGATCGCGCGGGTGCCCCGGGAGCGGTCGACGAGGACCACGCTGGCGCCGGTCGGCCGGGAGGGGACCCGCACCACACCGCTGACGCCGACCCCTTCTTCGGCCAGGCTCGCGACCGCCCGGTCTCCGTCCTCGTCGTCGCCCACGGCGCCGACGAAGTGGACGTCGGCGAGGCCGAGCCGGGCTGCCGCGACAGCTGCTGTCGCCGCGGGTCCACCGCCTGCCCGGACGAGGTCCTCGGCGATGTGTCGTTCGTCCGGTCCTGGCATGTGGTCGACCAGCGCGATCGTGTCGAGCGTTACTGCACCGACGAAGACCACCCGTTCTGGGGGCATGCTCTCTGCACCTCCCTGGGATCAGGTTGGTCGATAATCAACACCAGGTTGTTTGAAAGTCAACACTTCTGCGTAGACTGACTTCACCGCACCGTGCGAGCCACGAGGCGGACAGCGATGAGAAGGGGAGCAAAGTCGCGATGGATGAGGGACAGCGCACCGTCCGGCCGGAGACCGCTGCCGACGCCGCGGCGCACGAGCCGGCGCCCGGGACCGGAGCGGGCCCGGCATCCGACGCCGCGTCCGGTCAGGAGAACGCGGCGATGCGGTACACCCGTGCCGCCGGCCGGCGAGCCCACATCCTCGAGCGCGTCCAGGCCAGCGGGTTCGTCTCGGTCGCCGACCTGGTGGCCGATCTCGGCGTCTCGGATATGACGATCCGCCGTGACCTGCGGCGGCTTTCGGCCGACGGAGACGTCCGGGTCGTCCGTGGCGGCATCAGCCTCCCGCACGCCACCTTGCGTACCTCGGAGTTCATCTCCCGCGCACACTCCAGCGCCGAGGCGAAGAAGCGCATAGCGGCGCGAGCGGCGGAGCTCGTACACGAGGACGATGTCGTGGCGGTCGACGCGGGAACCACCACCTTCGGTGTCGTCGCCCACTTCCCGCCCGCCTTCACCGGCACCGTCGTCACCCACTCCGTGCCGGTCATCCAGCAGCTGCTCCACCTGCCCGGCGCACGCGTGGTGGGACTCGGCGGGGAGCTCTACCCTCCGAGCCAGGCCTTCGTCGGAGCGACCACCGTCGAGCAGGCCCAGCGCCTGCGTATGCGGCTGTTCTTCCTCGGTGCCGCAGCGGTCGACGAGCGCGGCGTCTACGTCGAGGCCGACGTGGAACGAGCCACCAAGCTCGCCCTCATGGAACCTGCCGACGAGGTCGTCCTTCTCGTCGATGCGGCGAAGTTCTCCAGCACGGCCCCCGTGCGGCTGTGCGGGCTCGACCGGCTGACATCGCTCGTCACCGACGAACGCCCTCCCGCGCGCGTGGCCCGGGAGCTCGAACGCCACGGCGTGCATGTGACGACGGCTGACTGACCGAGCGCCCGGCACCGGGCCTGAAGTGTCTGACGCCTCTCCCGTCGGCTGTGCCAGGCTTGCTCGGTCAGCGTGGGTGCCGGGCCGTACCCGGCCCGGTCGGCGGGGTGTTGGGCATGGCGGGACTGCTGGGGCGGGTGTTCGGCACTGTGGTCGGGGCGCTGCTGGTCTGGGCCGGACTGAGCATGGCGGACGGGCCGTACCAGGAGCGGGTGCACTATCCGCGTGCGCCCTGGTGCGAGGAACTGGATGGACAGAGGTCACCCCACGGCTGTCTGCGGCGCACGCAGGGCCGCGTCGTCGCGAAGGCACAGTTGGAGACCGGGCCGACCCTGCGTCTGCGGTGGGCCTCCGGCGCCGAGCAGACCTACCACCTGGAGGGGTCCTTCCCTCCCTGCCACGACGACGCGCGGCGCGGGTCCCGTGCCGACATGGTGATCTGGCACGGGAAGCTGATGCGCGTCACTGTGCGCGGCAGGACCTGTGAGGTGGGACCGAACGGCGGCTCGGCGCTGGTGCTGAGCCTGCTGCTGGCCTGGACGGGCCTCGGGCTGGCCCTGGCGTGCCTGCTGTGGCACGAGGGCCCCTGGGAGGGACGGGCGCTGACGGTGCGGTCCGCCGCCTGGGCCGGGCTGGGCCTGTGCGCCTACTTTCCGGGCATCCGGGTCCTCGCCGAGGAGGGTTCATGGTGGGTGTGGGCCCTGTGTCTCCCGCCGGGGCTGTTGTGTCTCGCCCTCCTCCTCGCGCCGCTGCATGCGAGCAAGTCGGCGTACTGAGCCCGGCCCCTCCCCCTCTGCTTCAGCGCGCTATGCCGGGCCGGGCAGCGCGCGTTCGAGGAGGACTTCCGCTGCCGCCCGCGCGTGCCGCCCGTAGTCCGCTTCGTCCAGCACCATCGCACGGCTGGCCGCTCCGTCGGCGAGGGTGACCAGTTGCTCGGCGAGAGCGGCCGGCTCGCGGCAGCCCAGCTCGGTCAACAGCGCGGTGACCGACCGGGCCATCAGCAGCTTCTGTTCGCGCGCATAGGAGTGGACCGCGCTCTGCGGGTCGGGGAACTCCGCAGCGGCGTCGATGAACGGGCAGCCGCGCACCGGGGCCGTGTCAGTGGCGGGTTCGTCGAACAGTGCGAGGATCCGTTCCCGCGGGGGGATGTCGTCGCGGCTCAGCACGCTCTCCAGGGTGGCGCCCGATGAGGCCAGGCCCTGCAAGTGGGCGATGACCAGGTCGTTCTTGGTCCGAAAGTGCGCATAGAGCGTGCGTTTGGACACCGGTGCCCGCTCCGCGACCTGCTCCATGCCTGTCGCGTTGATCCCCTGGGCGGCGAACAGCCGGGCGGCTGCGGCCAGGATGCGCTCCCGGCCGCCGCGTCCCTGCCGTTGGGACGCCGTAGTCGTCGTACTCACGGAGCAAAGTATACGTGAGCGTTTACTCCACCACAGGTGGACTGTTAAGGTCGGTCCCGCAAGTAAACGATTCCGTTTACCTGAATCGCCGCGGAGGAGTGTTCCATGTGTTCCACGAGCAGGCCGGTCACCACCGAGCTGAGCAGCAGTGCGGAGAAGCTGATACGCGGCCGCCACGCCACCCGGGCGTTCCGTACGGACGCCGTGCCCGGGGACACGATGCGCGCGATCTTCTCGCTGGCGGGCGCCGCGCCGTCCAACTCCAACGCGCAGCCGTGGCGGGTGGAGGTGGTGAGCGGCGCGAAGCGTGACCGCCTGGCCGATGCCCTGCAGGCCGCCCACGCCCGCCAGCAGACCACCGCGGACTTTCCGTACTCCGAGGAGATGTACGCGCGAGCGCACCAGACGCGCCGGGCCGCTTTCGGCGCCGCGTTGTACGGGACACTGGGCATCGGCCGTGACGACCACGCAGCACGTGCGGCCTACGACGCGGAGAGCCTGCGCTTCTACGGCGCGCCACATGCCGCGTTCCTCTTCGTCACCGGCGACGGCGGGGCGCGGCTGGCCGCGGATACCGGCGCCTACATGCAGACACTGCTGCTGGCCATGGCCGGGTACGGCGTCGACAGTTGCCCGCAGGGGCTGCTGAGTTTCTACGCGGACACCGTGCGGGAAGAACTCGGCGTCTGCGAGGGGAGACTGCTCGTGGGCGTCTCCTTCGGCTACGCCGATGAGACCGCGCCGGTGAACCGGCTCGTGACCGAGCGGGCCCCGCTCGAGACGACCACAACCTTCCACGGGTGAGCGCATGGCCATGCGGGCCGGTTCGGGCCGAGGCCGAGCTCGAGCACGAGAGGAAGTCGTGGAGCGGCTGCCGCCGGTAGCGCACCGGGCGCCCGAACCTGCGGCGGCCGTTCAACGCCGCCTCGGTAGAGGAGGAGTTCGCGCTCACCTCGTCCGGGTACGGCATCGCGCTCTTACCGCCGAGCGTGGCGCGTTCGTACGCCGGCCCGACCTCACCCGCCTTCCCGTCACCCCCGCACCAGGGTCACCCCGGCCGCCTCGCATCGTCCGGCCAGTTCCTCGGGCGCGTCCGCGTCCGTGACGAGCGTCCAGTCACCCGGCAGCCGGGCCCAGGCAGGCGCGTCGTGCACTTCGAGCTTGGTCGCGTCCGCCAGGACCACGACGCGGTGGGCCCGCGCCGCGACCCGCTCCTTGACGGCCGTCTCCGCCAGGGTCGGCTCCCCCACCCCGCGGTGCGGGTCGACCGCGTCGGCGCCGAGGAAGGCCACCTCGAACGACAGCCGTTCCAGCGCGAGGTCGGCCAGTGGTCCGACGAGGCCGTGGCTGAGCGGCCGGACGCTGCCGCCCAGCATCACCACCTCCACGCCGGGCGCGTCCGCGAGCACCTGCGCCGTCTCCAGGCCGCGGGTGACCACGAGGGCCTGGTGATCGTTCGGCTCCGACCACTCCTCGGCCAGCCGGCGGGCCAGCGCGGCGCAGGTCGTTCCCGCGTCGACGAAGACCGCGCCGGTCGTGGGCACCAGCGGCCGGGCCGCCTCCGCTATCGCGGCCTTCGCGCGCAGCCGCAGCCGGGCGCTCTCGGCGACCGGGCGCTCGTGGAACGCCTCCGGCACCACCGCACCGCCGTAGGTCCTGGCCACCTGCTGGTCCACGGTGAGCCGGCGCAGATCGCGGCGGACGGTCGAGGCCGAGACGTCCAGCGCGGCGGCGAGTTCGTCCACATGCGTGGTGCCCTCGCGCAGCAGGGCCAGCAGCGCCTTGTGCCGGGCGCGGGTGCCGCGGCGCGCGGCGGACGGCTCAGCCATAGGTGGCACGGATGGTCGGGGCGTACGGGCTGTAGTCGACGGCTGCCCGGTAGGCGGACAGCATGGTGGCGTGGTCGGCCCGGCCGCTGCCGGCGATGTCGAAGGCGGTGCCGTGGTCGACGGACGTACGCAGGATCGGCAGCCCCACGGTGACGGAGATGGTGCCGTCGAAGTCGTAGGTCTTGGCCGGGATATGGCCCTGGTCGTGGAAGTGTGAGAGCACTCCGTCGTAGCGGCCGGTCAGGCCCTGGTGGAAGACGGAGTCGGCGGGCACTGGGCCTGACACGTCCAGCCCGTCGGCGCGGGCCGCCTCGCAGGCGGGCGCGATGTGCTCGATCTCCTCGTCGCCGAACGCGCCGTTCTCACCGCCGTGCGGGTTGACGGCGGCGACGGCCAGCCGGGGCCGTTCGGTGCCGAAGACCCGCAGCGCGGTCAGCGCCTCGTCGATGGAGTTGCGCACCCGCTCCGCGGTCAGCTGGTCGAGGGCCTTGCGCAGTGCGACGTGCCGGGTGGTGAAGAAGATCCGCAGGTGGTGCCCGGCGACCGCGGTGTTGCGGACGACGAACATGGTGTCCTGGCGTGTGACGCTGGTCAGTTCGCCCAGCATCTCGGTGTGCCCGAGGTGCTTCGAGCCCGCCTCCCAGATCGCTTCCTTGTTGATCGGTCCTGTGACGATGCCGGCGACCTCGCCCGCCATGGCCGCACGGGTCGCGGTCTCGATCGCCGTGACGGCGGCGCGGCCCGCCCGGCCGTCGACGGTGCCCCAGTCGGGCAGGTCGGCGCCGAGCACTCCGGTGTCGAGTACGTCGATGACGCCGGGCCCGGCAGGTTCGGCCGAGAAGTCGGCGACCTCGCGGACCTCGGCCTCCACTCCGGCGGCGCGTACGCCGCGGCGCAGCGCCTCCGCGTCGCCCACGGCCACGCCGTGGTGGTCCGGCTCGCCGGCGACGGCTGCGAGGGTGCGAGCGGTGATCTCGGGTCCGATGCCGACGGGGTCGCCGAGGGTGACGGCGAGGACGGGACGGGCCACTGTGTTCCTCCAGGTGACTGGTGTGCGGTGTGCGGTGTGTTGCAGTGGGCGGTGTTGCGGTGTGTGGTCTTCCGGCAGGCGGCGTTCCGGTGTGCGTTCCCCGCTCACGGCGGTGGCCGCGGGTCCGTCACGTCGGCGGCCGGCACCTGGCGGCGGGTCGCGGCGGCCGCCCGGCGCAGATACGTGACGCAGCCCGACGTCGTACCGGCATCGCCGACCAGCCCTCCCTTCGTCACGACCGGCAGCCCGGCCCACCGCCCGCCGACAAACGTACCGGCCACCGCGAGCGGCACCAGCTCCTCCTCGACGTCCAGGCCGTGCGCGCCCAACTCGGCGAAGAGCGCGGCCGAGACGTCGCCGCCGGTGGCGAACAGCCCCTCGATGCCTGGCACATCGTGCCGTTCGAGTGCCTGGCGCACGGACCGGGCCAGCGCTGCGGGCAGCCGCTCGGCGTCCTCGGGGCGGAAGTCCGCCGCGATGTCCGTCTCCTCCAGCACGGTCGCGAGCAGCACCACCTCCCGCCGGCCGGCCGCGGCGAGGGCCTGTCCCAGGGCCTCGGCGGTGGCGGTGACATCGGGCACGCTCGACCCTCCCAGCAGCTTCGGGCGCACGACGACAACCGGGTGCTCGGCCCGCAGCCGGGACAGCTGAGTGCGGGTGAGACGGGTGGTGGACCCGGAGACGGCGAGGACCGGGGCGCCGGAGGTGCTGCCGGTCAGGCCCATCGCCGTGGCCAGCGCGACGGAGGAGGGCCCCGGGTCGACGCCCACCCATACCGTCTCCCCGGCCACCACCGGGGCGGCGCGCACGGCCGCCTCGGCGACCCGGCCGAGGTGTGCGGTGGTCAGCGCGTCGGCCACCAGGACGTCAACTCCGTCCGCAAGCCGCTTTTCGATCAGCGCGCCGAGCTCCGGCTGCGGGCCGGTGACCGCCGAGAGCGGCAGGTGCCCGATGCGCAGACCCGGGGCCTGCCGGTGCAGGAGGTCCCCCACCTGTGAGGTGGGCAGCGGGGAGCGGGGGTCCCGGGCCACCTCGGTGTCCTCCAGCCGTGCGCCGTCCAGGAGTTGGGTGCCCTGCACGGTGTGCCGGCCCGCCTCGGGGTGGGCGGGCGCGCACAGCGCGACGGTGCGGCGGCCGGTCAGCTCGGCCACGGCCCGCAGCGCGGCATGCGTCGAAGCCCCCAGATTGCCGCGCAGGGTGGAGTCGACGCGGTGGGAGACCAGCGCCGCGCCGCCCGCGTGCCCGATGACCGTACGGACGCGCTCGGCGGCCTCCTCGGGCGGGCAGTGCCTGCTGTCGGTGCTGACCACGACCGCGTCGAAGCGGGCTCCGAAGCGGGCAGCCGTCGCCGGGTCCTGGTGCGCGCCCACGGTCACCGCGCGCATGCCCGTACGGGCGAAGCCGGCGGCGGTGGCGTTGGCGCCGGTGAGGTCGTCGGCGACGATCAGCACCGCAGGCCCTTCGCCGCGGGCGGCGCCACGGGTGGCGTCGGAGGCGCCGTCGCGAGCGCGGGCCGGGGCGCCTCCGGGCGCGCCTTCGGGGACGTTCACAGCACCGCGCCGGCGAGCAGGAGCAGCGGCAGCGAGCCGAGCCAGACGGCGGTGGTGATGCCTGACCAGCCGCGCAGCGCGGCCGTGCCGTCGAGGCCGGTGAAGCGGGTGACGACCCAGAAGTAGGAGTCGTTGAAGTAGCTGAAGACCATCGAACCGGCGCAGCAGCCGAGCGCTGCCAGCAGCGGCGAGATGCCGAGTCCGGTGACCAGGGGCGCGGTCACGGAGGCTGCGGTGATCATCGCGACGGTGCCGGAGCCCTGCGCGACGCGCACCAGGCTGGCGATCAGGAACGGTACGAGCACTCCGGGCAGGCTCCAGGAGGCGATGGTCTTCGCCATCTCGTCGCCGACCCCGGTGGCGCGCAGCACCTCGCCGAGCGCGCCGCCGGCGCCGGTGATCAGGATGATGAGCCCGGCGGACGCGGCCGCCTGTGCCAGCCAGCCGCCGACCTGGCTGCGGGTGGTCCAGCGGGGCAGCAGGCCGTACACGGCCAGGACGAGACCGACCAGCAGGGCCACGACGGGGTTGCCCACGAAGGCGAGGGCTGCGGGTATCGGCGAGGGGTCGTATCCCTTGCCGTCCAGGGCGCCCTGGGCGTTCTGGTCGATGGCGGTGGCCACGGTGTTGGCGATGATGAGCAGGAGAGGGACCAGCAGCGGGAGCAGCGCCCGCAGCGCGCCCACACGGTGCGGCTTGGCACCGGACGGCGGGGTACCGAGCCCGGCGGCGGGGTCGGCGGCCTCGTCCTCCGCGCCGCCCGGGGCCTCCGCGCCGCCGCGCTGGGCCTCCGCGCCGCCGCCCTGGGACGCCGCATCGCTGCCCTCGGCCGCCGCTCCGCTGTCCCCGGCCACCGTCTCGCCGCCCTTGGCCACCGGCTCCTCCCCCGGCGGATCCGCGAGCGCCGCGCCCGGACCGGCCGCGACGGCGGGCCCGTAGACCGCCTTGCGCACCTCCGGCAGCAGCGAGCCCTCCAGCCGGGGGCCGATCCAGCGTGCGTACGCCACGACGACGGGCAGCAGCACAACCGCGAAGACGAGTCCGGCCAGCACCAGCCCGCCGAGGTCGGCTCCCAGGATGCCCGCGACGCCCAGCGGACCCGGCGTCGGCGGGACCAGGTGGTGGGTGAGTGTCATGCCACAGCCGAGGGCGAGGGCGAGCGTGACATATCCGGCGCGCTTGCGGCGGGCGATGGACCGGGCGAGCGGGTTCATGATGACGTACCCGGAGTCGCAGAAGACCGGGATGGACACCAGTGCGCCGGTCCCGCCCATCGCCCACGGCTCACGGCCGGCGCCGAGGAGCCGTACGAAGGCCCTGGCGAGCGCGTCGGCGGCTCCCGAGACCTCCAGGATCTTGCCGAGCCCGACGCCGAGGCCGATGACGATGCCGATGGAGCCCAGGGTGTTGCCGAAGCCCGTGGTGATCGACTCGATCACCTTCGATGCGGGGGCTCCGGCGACGAATCCTGTCACCAGCGCCGCGACGAGCAGGGCGAAGAAGGCGTCGAGCCTGGTCCGCAGCACGATGACGACGATCGTGGCGATCCCGAGGACGAGCGCCGCCAAGAGTTGAAGATCCACGCCGATCCCCTCCGACGACTGCTGTGCGAGAACGGCTGCCGTGCAACAGCTGACGGCCTCGCGATGAACGACTGCCGCATCATGCACGCCGCAACCTGCTCGAAACAAGCAGTTGGACCCAGAAAATTGCGCGGACTGGTCAACTCGTCGCCGCCGGCACCGCACCCGCACCCTCGACTGGCGCCTCAACTGCCCCTGATCCGCGGGCGCTTATGATTCAGCTCCATAAGTGACCCGAAGGGAATCGAAGTGATGGACCAGTCCTCGGACACTGCTGCGCCCGACGGCATAGCGGACGCCTGGCGGTTCGGTGTTCTGGGCGGTGAGGCCGTTCTCGACGCAGGCGATGAGGACCTGGCGGAATTCGAGCGGGCGGCATACCGGATCGCCGACTCGCACGCCGGAAGCCGACTCGACGATCCGCAGCTGTTGGCCGCCGCCGCTGTTGCGAGCCGCTTCCTGCCCGCCTTCCTGCTGGAACAGCTGATCCGATTCCGGGTGACGGGAAACGAGGCCGGAACGCTGTTGCTGCGTAACCTTCCGGTGGAAACCCCGCTGCCCCCGACCCCGGGTGACGGAAGGTTCCCGGACCACTGGTCGGCGCTCCCGCTGAGCACACTGACGCAGTTGGCCGTGATGAGCGTGCTGGGGGACGCGATTTCCTACGCGGACGAGAAGGAGGGGCGGCTCGTCCAGGACATCTGTCCGTTGCCCGGCGCCGAAGAGCGCCAGGAGAACTCCGGCAGTGTTCTGCTCGACCTGCACACCGAGGACAGCTTCCACCCTTACAGGCCCGACTATTTGAGCCTGTACTGTCTGCGCTCGGGCCCCGACCGCAACGCCATCACCGTGACCGGTTCGATCAGGGCGGCTCTGCCGCTGCTGTCCCCTCTCTGTGCGGCGACGCTCCGTGAGCCGGTATACCGCACCCGGTTCAGCAGTTCCTTCGGCGACGCCGCCGCTCCCCGCCACACCTCGCCCCGGCCCGTGCTCAGCGGCCCGGCGGACGACCCCGATCTGTGTGTGAACTTCTTCGGGACCGAGGCGGTGGACGAGCGAGGCACTGTGGCTCTGGACGAATTGCGGGGCGCGGTCGAGAAAGTGCTGTGCGGAGTTCTCCTCCAGCCGGGAGACCTGATTCTGATCGACAACCGCACCGCCGTGCACGGCCGTACGGGGTTCACACCCGGCTACGACGGACAGGACCGATGGCTCAGGCGCTGCTTCGCCGCGGCCGACCTGCGGCCCTCCCGAGCGCTGCGGAAGCGGGACTCACGCGTCTGCGCGCCGATCCGATGACCACGCCGCCGCTTCCGCTCCGTCCTGTGACCGCCCAGGAGTTCCCGTCCTGGGCGCGGATGATCGCCGACACCTACGGCATGGACCGTTCCGAGGACGAGCTGGCCGACCAGCGGGCGGCCACCGACCTCAGCCGGACCCTGGCCGCCTTCGACGAGGGCGTGCCGGTCGCCGGGGCTTCCGTCTACAGCCGGGCGCTGACCGTGCCCGGAGGGATCCTGCCGGTGGCGGGCATCGCCTCGGTGGGCGTGGCTCCGACGCACCGGCGCCGCGGCCTCCTCACCTCGATGATGCGAGCGCAGCTGACCGGCCTGTACGAGAAGCGGCTCGAACCGGTCGCCGTGCTGCGCCCCTCCGAGGCAGGGATCTACGGGCGCTACGGCTACGGCCCCGCGACGCTCGGAAACCGGATGCGCTGCGACCGGCGTGCCATGCGTTTCCGCAGTGGGACGGACTTCGGCGCCGGCGCCGTCCGGCTGCGGCAGCCGGCGCAGGCGCGCCCGCTGCTGGAGCAGGTCTACGACCGGGCCCGCGCCTCAGCGGTCGGCTGGCCGGACCGGCAGGCGGCTCACTGGGCGGTGCGCCTCGCCGACCATCCGCACCGCCGCGGTGCGGCGACCTCGCTGCGCTGCGCCGTCCACCAGGAGAGCGACGGCCGGGCCGGCGGCTACGCGCTCTACCGGCACAGCTCGGCGCCGGACGGGTCCGGAGACGGCACCGGGGTGGTGGAAGTGGTGGAGCTGGCGGCGCTCTCCCGCCCGGCGTACGCGGCACTGTGGCGGTTCCTCGCCGGGATCGACCTGGTGACCTGGATCGACTACGAGGGCGCCGTGGACGAGCCGCTGCCGCATCTGCTGACCGACCCGCGGGCGGTCCGGTCCGCGCCGGTCGACCGGCTGTGGGTGCGGCCGGTCGACATCGGCCGGGCCCTGGCGGGCCGCGGTTACGCCCGCCCGCTCGACCTCGTGCTGGACGTGCGGGACGACTTCTGCCCGTGGAACACCGGACGCCACCGGCTGCTGGCCCAGGACGGGACCGCGGTCTGCGAACCGACGACCGCCCCGGCCGACCTGCGGCTGACGGCAGCCGAACTCGGCGCCGCCTTCCTCGGCGGCACCTCGCTGGCCGCTCTCGGCGCCGCGGGACTCGTGCAGGAACTCCGGCCCGGCGCGCTCGGCCTCGCCTCGTCGGCCTTCCGCGGCGAACGCGAGCCCTGGTACCCGGGCGGCTGGGCCTTCCCGCTCTGCTGAGGACCCACCCTTCGTCCCCGCGGCCGCGCCCGCGGGCCCCGCCTGTTCGCGTTCATGGCGATGGTGGCTGCGGCTGCCAGCGGCCCATGTGCCTGGCGGCCACTTCCCGCACCTGCTGCCGTAGCGGCCCGTGCTCGGCTGGGTTCATTCCCTCCGCCTCGAAGACGGCATCGGTGAAGGTGTCCGGGTCGGCGGGCGGTGCCGCGTACAGCCGACGCTGCTCCTGGGGCGGAAGGCAGAAGCCGAGATCGACGCACAGCTCGTAGAGGAGCCGCTGCACCTCGGCTTCCGTTGCGCGTGAAGTCATGGCGACAGCATGGCCGTTCTCGCCCGGCTCGTCACCGGGCTGTACGGCCGGGCCGGTGCCGCGGGACGGTGCCGCCGGGCCAGGAGCCGATCGGCCCCGGCCGCCATGCGCGGGGCCGGGGCCGACGAGTGCGGCCCGCCGATGCGGGCCGTCTCCCTATCGCCGCGAGCCGGCCGTCGCGGTCGCGGCCTCGCCGATCGCCTGGTCGAGGATCGTCAGGCCCAGTGCGAGCTCGTCCTCCGTTGCGGTCAGCGGCGGTGCCATCCGCAGGACCGAGCCCATGCCGGGGAGCTGGACGATGTTCATGTGCAGGCCCAGTTCCAGGCAGCGCCGGGTGACCCGCGCACCCAGCTCGCTCGAGCTCCGCTTCGTCTCGCGGTCGGTGACGAGTTCGAGCCCGGCCAGCAGACCCCGGCCACGGATGTCGCCGACGACGGCGTGCCGCCCCGCGATCCCGGCCAGGCCGTCGCGGAGGAACGCGCCCAGCGTCCGGGCGCGTTCGTCCAGCTCGTCCTCGGCCAGCACATCGAGGACCGTGTTGCCGACCGCGGCCACCAGCGGGTCGGCGACGTGCGTGGTGAAGAACAGGAACCCGCGCTCGTGCGCCTCCTGCTCGATCTCGGCGCTGGTGATCACGGCGGCGAGGGGCAGTCCCGCACCGAGCGTCTTGGACAGGGTGAGGATGTCGGGGACGACACCGTCGCGCTCGAACGCGTACCAGGTCCCGGTGCGGCACAGCCCGGTCTGGGCCTCGTCCAGGATCAGCAGCATGCCGCGCTCCCGGCATTTGGCCTGCAGCGCGGCGAAGTAGCCGGCCGGGGGCTCGATGATGCCGCCCGAGCTGAGGATCGGTTCGACCAGGCACGCGGCGAGGCTGCCCGTCGACTGGGCGTCGATCAGATCGAAGGCGAAGTCCAGCTGGCGCTGCCAGTCCAGCGAGCCGTCGGCCGTGGTGAAGTCGGGCCGGTACGCGTTCGGCACGGGAATGGCGAAGTTCCCGGGCGCTCCGGGGCCGTAGCCCTTGCGGCCCGCGCTGTAGGTGGCGGACGCGGCGGCCTGCGTCATGCCGTGCCAGGACCGTGCGAACGAGACGGTCTCGTGCTTGCCCGTGACGAGCTTCGCCATCCGCAGTGCGGCCTCGTTCGACTCGGCGCCGGTCGTCAGCAGCAGCGCCTTCTCCAGCGGTGCCGGCAAGGTGTCGGCCAGCCGTCTGGCGAGGTCGACGACCGGGCGGCTGAGCATGCCGCTGAAGAGGTGGTCGAGGGTGGCGACCTGCCGTTGGACGGTCGCGACGATCCGTGGGTGCGAGTGGCCGAGGATCGCGCTCATCTGGCCGGACGTGAAGTCGAGAATCTTCCGCCCTTCCGCGGTGAACACGAAGCTTCCGGCGGCGTGGTCGATGATCTCGGGGGTGAAATCGCCGCCGTAGCGGACGAGGTGCCGATCGGCATCGGCCCAGAAGGTCTCGGTGGACGGCGTGGAGGTGGACAGCGCCGCGGTGGACGGCACGGCATTCGTCGAAGCAGCCATGCCCCGACGGTAAGCGGGCCCCGAGTAACGCGTCCATCTCACAATTCCGGCTTTCCTGTTCGACAGGGCCGCACAATAAGCTGGCGGCGTGATGAACCCATGGAGACTGCGGCTGCTGAGCCAGCTGGACACATTGGGCACTGTCCGGGCTGTCGCCCACGCCGCCAATCTGAGCGCGTCGAGCGTGTCCCAGCAGCTCGCCGTACTCGAAGCGGAGACCCGCACCCAGCTGCTCGAGCGGACGGGCCGCCGGGTGCGGCTGACCCCCGCCGGACTGATCCTCGCGCGACGGGCGCGGGCCATCCTCGATCACATGGAGACCGTCGAGGCGGAGCTGGGCGGGTTCGGCGAAGAACCCGCCGGGCTGGTGCGGCTGGGCGCTTTCCAGAGCGCGATCCACAGCATGGCGGTGCCCGCGGTGACCCGTCTGGCACGCATCCACCCGCACCTCGAAGTCGAGCTGCTGCAACTGGAGCCGCACGAGAGCATGCCGACACTGCGGGGCGGCGACGCGGACATCATCATCACGACCACGGACTTCGACGAGCTGCCGCTGGGCCCCGACCTCGATCTCGTGCCGCTGGCCACCGACCCGGTCCTGCTGGTCGTGCCCCAGGACCATCCCGCGGCCGGGCGCGGCCCGGTGGACCTCGCGGCGTACGCGGACGAGTCGTGGGCGTTCGACATGCCGCAGTCGTACATGGCCAACCTCGCGCTGCGGCTGTGCCGCCAGTCGAGGTTCGAGCCGCGCGTGGTGTGCCGGTTCAGCAACTACATGCTGGCTCTGCAGCACGTCGAGGCCGGGCTGTCGATCGCGCTGCTGCCGGGCCTGGCGGTCGATGGCCGCTATCGCGTCGCCACCAGGGAGCTCGCGGCGCCCGTGACCCGTACGATCACGGCGGCGGTCCGCCGCGGCTCACCGCCTCGCGCGGCGGTGCGCGCCGTGCTGGAAGCCCTGCGTCACGACGGGCGCCCCCCGCTGCCGGAGGGCGAGACTTCTCAAGGTCCTGCGACGCCGGCGACGGCCCATACGAGGGCGCCGAGAACGAGTGCACCGACAACGCCCAGCCCGCCGCCGACGTAGGCCCACGCCACGGTCTTGACCAGGTTCAGGTGGAGGACGCCGGCCGCGCCCAGCGCAGCCAGCACGGCCACGACCAGATCAGCCACCACCACGAGCCCGATGAGGGTCTCAGGAACCGGCTCCAGTTCACGGTCCTGCGGGGGAGGCCGGGCAGTACGGCTCGCAATGAGTGCCGCCATCAGCAGGGCGCCGATGCCGAGGGTCACGGCGAGCAGGAGCAGGAACGCGCCGGTGCCGGCCGGAGGCCCGCTCGGCGCCCCGTCGACGATCTCGACCGCGCCCCAGAACGCGACGAACACCGCCACATACCCGAGCACACCGGCGAAGAAGCCGGCCGATTCGAGCCCAGGAGCGCCCCGTCGGCAGAACGCCCGATAGCAGGCGCTGCTCAGCACGAGAGTCAGTACCGTGCCCGCGCTGCCCCCGACCAGCAGCCACCAGTGCAGGGTCCCCGGGGCGCCATCGGGTGCCGCTTGCGCGATCATCCGAGCGACGGCGGTCGCATCTCGGCCCACCGCAGCAGGCTATGCGGGGCCGGCCGACCGGCACAATATTCCGGTCGGAGCGCCCTGTAGCGGGGACCGCCGGAACGGCAGGTTCCGCGCAGCCCTCCCCTGGTGGACGATGAGTTTTCCGGGGCTCGGTGGTCAAACCCCCGTCGACCACACAGGAGGAGAGCGAGATGCCTCAGCTACTGAGAGTCCAGAATTTCAACGTGTCCAGTGACGGATACGGCGCCGGTGAGAACCAGAGCCTGGAGCGGCCGTTCGGGGACGCGGATCCCGGGGAGATGTTCTCCTGGGCCGGAGCCACGGCGAGCTGGCCCATGCGCACCGACCCCGGCGGGAGCCGCGGCCTGGACGATTACCTGACGCGGGACTACGACCGCAACATCGGCGCCGAGATCATGGGCCGCAACAAGTTCGGCCCGCAGCGCGGTCCGTGGCAGGACCACGAGTGGCAGGGCTGGTGGGGTGCCGAGCCCCCGTTCCGCACCCCGGTCTTCGTCATGACCCACCACGAGCGTCCTTCGTTCACGCTCTCCGACACCACGTTCCACTTCGTCGCGGGCGACCCGGCCACGGTCCTCGGACAGGCGCGGGAGGCGGCGCAGGGCAAAGACGTCCGACTCGGCGGCGGCCCCACCACGATCAGGCAGTTCCTCGACGCCGACCTCGTCGACACCATGCACATAGCGGTCTCGCCGGTGAAGCTGGGGGCCGGTGTGCGGCTGTGGGAGTCGCCCGATGAACTGCTCGACCGCTTCCACGTCGATGTCGTGCCCAGCCCGAGCGGCGTGACGCACCATCTGTTCTGGCGAAAGTGACACAAGAGCCGGTCGGGGCCGCCCGGCCGTCCGGCCGTCATCGCCGTGGAAGCGGGGCGTTTTCCAGGCCGAACCCGGCCCCGGGGAGCGCCCGGTCAGCGTGCGAGCAGCGCGCCTTTCCCCGTGACGGTCAGCCGCGCCTGGCGGCCCCCCGGTGAGCAGTCACGGCCGTTGGGATAGATGGGCTTCGGGGTGACCCTCGTCTGCCGGTCCAGCACGGTGGCGCCCCGCGAGTCCTTGAAGACCAGGCTGACGCGTATCGGCTTGCCCGGCAGGCCGGGCAGGCGCGCGAAGCCGGGCAGGACAAAGCGTCCTCGGGCTGCCGAGGGCGTGGTGTCCGGGCTTGCCGCGGCGGTGGCGGACTTCCCGGGGGACTCCGTGGTCAGCACGGGATCCCCCGGGGACGCCGTCTCTTCCGGCCCGGTCTCCCGCAGCCGCAGCGCGCGCTTCCGGCATACGCCGTCCCAACAGGCCGTGAGGGCCGCATCGGCCACCTTGCCGGCCAGTTCCGGCGCGGTCTTGACCCGGATTCCGGCGGGCGCGTCCATCAGAGTGCAGCGATGGGTGTCTCCGGCAGAGCCCCCGCAGGCGGTCAGCAGGGCGAGAGCCGGCAGACAGAGCGCCAGCCCGACGTTCCGCCGTCTCACAGTTGACCCCCCGGGAGGGTCCGCGTCTCGATCACGGCCCCTCATACTCGCACGGCGCCGCACCCGGCCACCGTCGACCTGTGCTCCGACCCGCTGCGGTGCACCCGGCAACCCGGCCGCTCACGCCTCCGTGCCGCCGCCCTGTCCACCGTCGGCAACTGACGACAGCAGGGCCTGGACCGGCTCTTCCTCGTGCGCAGGCGCCCCTGCCTCCAGCGCACGAGCCGTTGCCGCAGGCCGCGGCGGGTAGGCTGATGCGATCAGGTCGAATCCGGTGGTGACGTGGCGTGGGCAGGGGCGAGAAGTCGCAGGGCGGTGAGGTCGCGCGGCCGACCTCACGCGATGTCGCCAAGCTCGCCGGTGTCTCGCACACGGCCGTGTCGTTCGTGTTCAACGGGCGCGCCCAGGGCAACCTCTCCGCCGAGACGCAGGAGAGAATCCGCAAGGCCGCCGCGCAGCTGGGCTATCGGCCCAACGCTGTCGCCCGGGGCCTGCGGCGGCGGCGTACGGCCGTGATCGGGCTGGTCACGGACGAGATCGCCACTTCCCCGTTCGCCGGCAGGCTGCTGCGCGGGGCCATGGACACCGCCTGGAGCAGCGAGCATCTGGTTCTCACCGTGGACTCCGGGACGGACCCGGTCACGGAGGACGCGGCCATCGCCGAGCTGCTGGACCGCCGGGTGGACGGGATCATCTACGCGGCACTGTCGCTGCGCCGCGCCCGCGTTCCGGCCGGCCTGCACCGTACGTTCGCCGTACTCGCCAACTGCCTGCCCGAGGACGGCTCCCTCCCGGCTGTGATCCCCGCGGAGCGGGCGGGGGGCCGTTCGGCCGCGCGGCTCCTGCTGGAGGCGGGGCACCGGCGGGTGGCGCTGATCGGCGGGCTGGACGACATCGCCTCTGTCGAGCGGCTGCGCGGGTTCCGGGACGCGTTGCGCGCGGTGGGGTCCGATGCGCGCCAGGAGTGGGTCGTACGCACCGGAGGGGAGATCTCCTCCGGATACGACGGGGCGATGCGGCTGCTGCAGGGCGTGCCCGCGGACCGGCGGCCCACCGGGATCGTCTGTTACAACGACCGGGTGGCCGCCGGTGTGCTGCACGCCGCCGCCCGGCTCGGGCTGGGCGTTCCCGCTGATCTGTCGATCGTGGGCTACGACGACCAGGAGCACATGGCGGCCTTTCTCAGCCCGCCCCTCACCACCGTCGCCCTTCCGCACCGTGCGATGGGCGAGACGGCGGCGCGGCTGGTGCTGGACGCCATCGGGAGCGGCACCGTGCCGCCGGTCGTCACCAGGAAGCTGGAGTGCCCTGTGGTCACGCGGGGTTCGGTGGGCCCTGCTCCCAGCACCTGACCTGTACGTCTTCCCCGGAGACGACGAGTTCGGCCACGTCGTCGGGGCGCCGGTACACCCGCTCGGTCGCCATCGCCCGGTCCCCCGCGAAGAGTTCGAGGAGCGATCCGTCGACGAGGACGCGTACGGCCAGCTGGGCACCGGGGGGTGTACGGAGCACCAGCGGGCCGCTGCCGTCCGGCCGTGAACGCGGCCAGTCCGAGCGGTCGAGTATCACCGTGCCGTCCGCCGGGTCCAGCCCTACCGTCAGCTCGGCTCCGGCTGCGGAGCGGAGCAGCCCTACGGTGGCGGGCGAGCGCGCCGTGATCTCGAGGTCGTACGCGTCGGGCAGTGGCCCGGCCCCGAAGGGTTCTGACGCGCGCAGGAGCTCGAGTTCCGGGGCCGGGGCGACGCGGAGGGTGCCGTCCTCGTGCACGTCCATGACGCGGGGCGCGGTCAGGACTCCGGCCCAGCCCGCCCGGTCGACGTCCTGCTGCGGACGGGCTTCCCAGGACCAGCCCCACAGCAGCGCCCGGTCGGCCTCGGTGTGCTGGAGGACGGAGGGGGCGTAGAAGTCGCGGCCGTGGTCCAGCGGGCCGCCGGCGCGAGGAGAGAAGCGCGGGTTGCCGTGTGCGTCGGCCAGCAGACGGCCCGTCAGATACACGGTGGCCCGCGGGTCGCCGTCCCACAGCGCCACTGCCAGTACCCAGTCGCCGCCCGGGGTCTCCCACAGTTGCGGGCACTCCCACCCGGTCGACGCCGAGCCCGGGAGCCTGGCCGTCCGGGACGCCACCGGGTCCCGTCCGTCCACCAGGACGCCGGCGAACCGCCAGGCGTACAGGTCCTCGCAGTCGTAGACCAGTACCGACGGCGTACCGTCCGCGTGTCCGGCCCCGACGAGTGCCCAGCGACGGCCGCCGAAGCGGAAGACGAACGGGTCGCGGAACATCGTCACGTCGAAGCCGGGAGGGGGCCCGGTCAGTACGGGGGCGGGGACCGGCTTCCAGTCCATGAGGCCGTCGTCCTCGGCGACGGCCAGGCAGATGCTGCTCAGTCCGGCGTGGTTCCGGTCGATCCCGGAGTAGACGGCCGTCGGTACCCCGTCGTCGTCCACCACGCATCCGGACCAGCATCCGGCCTCGTCGGGACCTCCGGGAGTCGGGGTCAGCGCGACGCGGTGGCGGTCCCAGTGGGCGAGGTCGGGGCTGGAGGCGTGCCCCCAGTGAATGTTGGTGTGGGCAGGGGCTGCGGGGTTGTACTGGTAGAAGAGGTGGTAGCGGCCCCGCCAGTGGAACGGCCCGTTGGGGTCGTTCATCCAGTTGGCCGGCGGGCGGACCCGGAAGCGGGGGGCGTGCGGATCGACCGGGCCACTGGGAGCGGTCAGCCGGCTTGCGGCGTTCAACGATTGACTCCTGCGGAGGTGATGCCCTCGCGCAGAGGGCGCTGGCCGACGACGAACACGGCGACGGCGGGGATCATGGACAGGATGACTCCGGCCAGGACCACGGAGATCGAGCCGGTGCCGAGGTTGCCCTGGAGCGAGACCAGGCCGAGCGGCAGCGTGAGGTTCTCACTTGAGGTCTCCAGGATCAGCGGCCTGAAGAACTCGTTCCAGTGGTAGTTGAAGGCGAGGACCCCGACGATCGCGAGGCCGGGAGCCGCCAGTGGCGCGTAGACGGAGCGGAAGATCCGCCATGGGCCCGCACCGTCGATCATCGCGGCCTCGCCGAGGTCCTTGGGCATGCCCAGGAAGTACTGGCGCATCAGAAACGTGCCGAAGGCCGTCGGGAACGCCGGGATGATCAGGCCCAGCAGGGTGTCGGTCAGGCCCATGGCCTTCAGTTCCAGGAAGACAGGGACGATCGTGACCTGCAACGGCACCATCATCGTGGCCAGGACCAGCGCGAACAGCGGCTTCTTGAAGCGGAATTCCAGGCGCGCGAACGCGTAGCCCGCCAGGCCCGCCGTGATCATCTGGCCGGCCGCGATCAGCCCGGTGACCAGCGTGGAGTTCAGCGCGTACAGCCAGATGTCTATCTTGTCGAAGACCCCGCGGTACGCGTCGAGGGTGGGCGCGGTGGGGATGATTCTCGGCGGCAGGTCGGCGGAGTCCGCCGGGGTGCGCAGGGACGTGGAGACGGTCCAGATGACCGGGCCGAGCGTCAGCAGTGCGCACAGTGCGATGCCGCTGATCCGGGCCCACGGCGCCAGGCCGTGGCGCATCCGCGAGACGACGGGGCTGGGGGCCGTGCTGCTCTTGATGGCCGTGCTGCTCATCTGACTCACCCGGCTCACTGGTAGTGGACGAAGCGCCGGCTGAGCCGGAACTGGAGGGTGGTGACCGCCATGATCAGGACGAAGAGCAGCACGCCGGTGGCGGATGCCGTACCGAAGCGGAGCTGTTCGAAGGCGGTTTCGTAGATGACCATCACGACCGTGCGGGTGGAGTCGCCCGGGCCGCCCGCGGTGAGGACGTACGGCTGCTCGAAGACCTGGAGGGCGTTGATGATGCCGACGACCGAGGCGACCAGGAGCGTCGGCGAGAGCAGCGGGAGGGTGATGGACAGGTGCTTGCGCAGTCCGGTCGCGCCGTCCAGCGAAGCCGCCTCGTGCACCTCTCTCGGGATGTTGTTGAGGCCGCCGACGAAGAGCAGGAACGAGAAGCCGAACTGCTGCCACACATAGGTCAGGATCACGGCGGCCATCGCCCCGTTCTCCGAGGTCAGCCACGCGACCGGCGCGATACCGACCGTGCCCAGGAGCCAGTTGACCGGACCGAAGCCCTCGTTGAACAGGTACTTCATCACCACCGAGATGGACGCGGCGGACAGCACCAGCGGGAAGAAGAACGCCGAGCGGAACACCGAGCGCAGCCACGCCGGCATCCGGCCGTTGACCGTGATCGCCAGCGTGAGCGCGATCAGCAGCTGCAGCGCGACCGCGAGCACCATGAAGACGAGCGTGTTGCGGAAGGACACCAGCACCGTCGAATCGCTGAGGATCTCACGGTAGTTGTCCGCTCCGGCCCAGCGCGGGGACTCGATCACGTCCCACTGGAACAGGCTGAGGACGACCGAGCCGAGGATCGGTACGACCGTGAAGACGACGATGCCGACGACGGTGGGGGCGAGGAAGAGCGCGGCGAGAAGGCGGGTCCCCCGGGTGCGGGCAGAGGTGCGGGGCGCTGGTCTCCTCGGCGCGGCAGGAGGCGCCGGCGGTGCGGGTCTGATCTCGGTGTTCGTCATATCTCACGCTCCATGGCCTTCTCCAGGTCCCCCTGCAGCCGGCGCAGCGCGGGGCGTACCGCACCGGGGCTCGCCAGGGCGCTGCCGGTGTGCTTGATGAGCAGCTGCTCGACCTCGTTGACCTGTGGCGGGGCCGGAATCGGTCCGGTGCTGGCGATCGTGTCGAGGGTGTCGTAGAAGGTCTTCCAGTGCGCCGGGCCGGTCTTCCGGTAGCGGGCCTCGTCGACCATGGAACGGCGGGCCGGAGTGGTCTGGTTGGCCACGAAAAGCTTGGTCAGGGTGTCCTTGCGGATGGCGTACTTGACGAACTCCCACGCCTCTTCCTGCTTCTTCGACGTACGCAGCACCGCGTAACCGGCGGCGCCGAACTGGTGACGCCGGGTGCGCCAGCGCGGGAAGTACTGCACGTCGTAGTCGGTGGGCTTCATTCCGGCCAGGTGCAGCCCGCCGGCCCAGAAGCCGCCGGCGGGCGTGGCACCGACCCGTCCGGAGGAGAAGGCACCGACGAGGTTGCGGCCGTCGCCGCCCTCCGGGCGGGTGCACAGGCCGTCCTTGACCAGGGAGGCGAGGTAGTCGTAGACCTCGGCCACGCGGTCGGAGTCGGCCACCGGTGTGGTCCACCGGTAGCCGCCGCCCCGGCCGTGCCGCTCCGCCTCCGGGTAGAACGTCCGCCACAGCCAGTCGCCGCCGGGTGCCTTGGACTCGGCCAGTACGTTCGTGCCGTTCGCGAACAGCCAGGGGACGACTCCTCCCCACAGCCGGTTGGACCAGAAGTACGGGGTGAACCCGTCACCGCTGGTGCGCTTCATGGCGCGGAGCAGGGCCGTGAACTCGTCGCGCGTCCAGTCGGCGTCGGGGAAATCGGCTCCGGCGTCCCGGATGCGGCGGGTGTTGAGGTACATGTCGGCCGCGTTGAACTCGACCGGCAGCTGGTAGAGGCTCCCCTCGTACATCATCGACTCGACCAGCGAAGGGTGGACGTCGTCGAAGTACTCGCGCAGTTCGGCCGCGTCGCGCTTCACCCACTTGTCGAAGGGGACGCCGAGCCGCTGGGCGAACAGCTGCACGCCCTCGGTCGCGACGTAGACGACATCGGGCGCCGTGCCCGCCGCGATCTGCGTGAGGATCTTGGAGAAGAAGTCCGACCAGTCGTACGCCTGCACGGCGTTGATACGGAGCTTGATGTCGGGGTGTACCTCCCGGAAGCCTTCGCGCAGGGCGCGCTGGGCCTTGGCGTCGTGTGCCGAGCCGAGGGTGGCGATGACGAGCGAGCCGTCGTCGCGCCCGGGGATGTCGGCCGCGGTGAGGCGGTCCCAGCCGGCCGCGACACCGCCGAGGGCCGCGGCTCCGGCACCGTACGCGCCGTAGCGCACCAGGGCGCGGCGGGAGAGGAGAGGGTCGGTCATCGGCGAGCCTAACTCGAGTTAGCCGAAGTTGGTTCCCCGATGATGTGAACCGCGTTACGGCGCTGTCAAGATGCGGGAAAGCTTGACCTTTAACGAGTTAGGGCCCACAGTTCCGAGCCACATGAGCCGCATCGCAGCCGGCATCCAGCCGCAGTTGCCTGCGGCAGCCGCAGTCCTGACGCCGCGTCAGGGGAGGGAGAGCATCATGTGTGCCACGTCGGGCGGGTCCAGTGGTCCCGGAAGCGACGGGAGATTCGGCCGAGCGGACGCCGGGCAGTCCGGCGCGGGGAGCGCCGGGCGGTCCGGCCCAGGGGTCTCCAGGAGGGCGCTGTTCGCCGCCTCGGCAGTGGGCCTTGCCGGCGCCTTGCAGCCGGCCCTCGCGGGACCGGCAGCGGCACAGTCGCCGACTGCGCGGTCGGCCAGCGCTGCCCGGGCTTCCCGGACTGCGGCCGAGTGCACCGGCAGTTACCGCGCCGAGTACCACTTCACCGTCCCCGACCAGTGGAAGAACGACCCGCAGCGACCGCTGTGGATAGACGGCGAGTACCACTACTACTACCTGTACAACCCGGACTATCTGACGGGCGGCACCACTGCGGGCACCGTCTGGCGCCTGGCCACGAGCACCGATCTGGTCTCCTTCACCGACCGCGGGATCGCCGTGCCGAAGGACACCACTCCCAACGGGGACGTCTGGTCCGGCTCGGCGGTGGTCGACACGGACGACACGGCAGGCTTCGGTGCCGGAGCCGTGATCGTCCTGGCCACGATGTCACCCGACGACGACGCCGACACCCAGGCCCAGTACCTGTACTACTCGACGGACGGAGGCCGTACGTTCACCAACCACGGCACCGACCCGGTCCTGCCCAACCCCGGCGTACGGGACTTCCGCGACCCCAAGGTGATCCGCGACCCGGAGCGCGGGCGTTGGGTCATGGCGCTCGCCGAGAACGACAAGGTCGGGTTCTACCACTCGCAGGACCTGAAATCGTGGAGCTACGTCAGCGGCTTCATCAGGGCCGGAATCGGCGTCTTCGAGTGCCCGGACCTGTTCCGCATCAAGGCACAGGACGGGACCTGGAAGTGGGTGCTCGGCGTGAGCGTCAACGGCAAGGGCTCCGGGCTGCCCACCACGTACGCGTACTGGCCGGGCTCCTTCGACGGGACGTCGTTCACCGCCGACGCCGAGGAGCCGGAATGGCTCGATCACGGCTGGGACTGGTACGCGGCCGTCACCTTCGAGAAGCGGGACCGGGACGGCGCAGCCGACCCCGCAGCGCGTTACGCCATCGGCTGGCTCAACCACTGGGACTACGCCAACACCACCCCCACCATCGAGTGCGACGGCTTCAACGGCACCGACTCGATCGTCCGTGAGGTCACGCTGAAGCGCGCCTCCGCCGGCAGCTACTACCTCGCCTCCACGCCGGTCCCCGGCCTGGACGCCTACGTCTCCCGCACCGTGGACCTGGGCGACCTGGAGGTGGACGGTACCCGGGTCCTGGACTACGAGGGCATCGCCTACGAGCTGACCACCGAGATCACCTGGGACCAGCTCACGGGCGCGGGGGTGCAGCTGCGCCGCTCCGGCGACGGCAGCCGGCACGTGGACGCGGGCGTCTACGGCGACTACAGCTTCGTCAACCGCGCCCAGACCGAGAACCCGGACGCCTCCGGCAACTGGCAGGAGACGCACGCCCCCTTCGACGCCGCTGCCCGGAGGGTCCGCCTGCGGATTCTCGTCGACCGCACCTCGGTGGAGATGTTCGTCGACGACGGCCGGTACGCCCACTCCCACGCCGCGTTCCCGGATCTCGCCGACACCGGACTGGCGCTCTTCACGCTGGGCGGCAAGGCGGTCTTCAGGAACACGGTCGTCAGGGAGTTCACCGTCTGAGCCGGTGACTCCCGCCGGAGCCGACGTAGTCGACGTCCCGGGGATCACGGCGTGGCGTTCGCCGGGAGGCGCCGGCGCTCAGTTGGTGTGGGCGATCTGGATCAGGTTGCCGCAGGTGTCGTCCAGCACCGCGGTGGTGACCGGGCCCATCTCCACCGGCTCCTGCGTGAACCGCACCCCCAGCGCGCGCAAGCGGGCGTACTCCGCGTGCACGTCGTCGACAGCGAAGGAGGTGACCGGGATACCGTCCTTGACCAGCGCCTCCTTGTAGGGCCTGACCGCCGGGTGGCTGTCCGGCTCCAGTACCAGTTCGGCGCCCTCGGGGTCCTCGGGCGAGACGACGGTCAGCCACCGGTGCTCGCCGAGCGGGATCTCGGTCTTCTTCACGAACCCCAGCACTTCCGTGTAGAAGCGCAGGGCCTTGTCCTGGTCGTCGACGCAGACGCTCGACAGGTGGATCTTCATTCTCCGGTCTCCGATGCGTCCTCGGGCCTGAGCCATCGGCTCACGATGCGCTCAAGCGGTTCGGTGGTGAGGTCATGGAACTTGTAGCGGCCCTGGCGCCGGGTCCGGATCAGCCCAGCGGACTCCAGCACGGCGAGGTGCTGGCTGATCGCCTGGCGGGACGATCCCAGACCGTGCTTGGTCGTGAGCCGTGCGCAGATCTCGAACAGAGTCTGACCGTTCCGCTCCGTCAGCTCGTCGAGGATCCTTCTACGGGTCGGGTCGGCCAGGGCCTTGAAGATGTCGTCCGGCACCACCACAGCATAGGCAAGTGACGGCTTGCCTATCAACCCGGACGCTCCGCGCGGCGTGGCGTCCGGGTCCGCGACGTTCGGAGGGGGCTACTCGGTGCCGGGGTCCTCGAGGAACCGCAGCAGCACAGCGGCCTCGGCGCGGAGCCGCGCGGCTCGGTCGGCATGCGCGGGCGCGGTCAACTGCGCTGCGGCCTCCAGCCGTTCGGTGGCCTCGGCGCGCACGATGTCCGCCACGCCGGGCTCGCTCAGCTCACGCCGCGCCGCCTCGGTGGCACCCGCGCCGACCGGCGACTGCTCCAGAGCCGCTCCGCGCAGCTGGGCCCCCTCCAGGGGCACCGCCTCGGCGTTGTCCAGTGCGGCAAGCGTTGCGCGCAGCGCGCTCACCGCCGCCTTGTCGCGGGCACGCATCGCTTCCGGCAGTGCTTGACGCATTCGCAGACGTATCGACATGCCGGCGACCTTATGGCCGCGTTCGGGGCCCCACAACGGGATATCGGTCGCGACCTGACAGCCCGTCAGCGATCTTCGCCCGCCTCCTCCAGGAGGGACAGGTCGGACTTGACGAGGGTGGTGGTCACCAGGAGTTCGGTGATCAGGTTGTGGTTGAGCGCGTTGCCGACGGGCTGGGGGATCTCGTCCTCCATGAGCCCCGCCACGCTGCGGCTGAACCTCGTCCGTACGCAGGCGACGACGTGTGCGGCCCGCTTCCTGGTCCAGCTCTCCGCCGGGCGCAGCTCCGCCAGTTCGGCCGCGACCTCGGCCCAGGTGAGCGGCTGCGGTACGGGGTCGTTGCGCAGATAGCGCTGGGCCAGACAGGTCAGTACCAGCTTCTCGGTCTCCGTCAGCTCCCACACCTCGGCGTCGTGCGTGGCCGCCTCGCGCAGGCCGTCGTCCCCCGCACCGGGCGCCGGCGTGGCGATGCGCACCTCCAGCAGGTGCTCCCGTTTCGGGGCGACGATGAACAGCGGGGTGAACCCGGACGGCAGCTCGGCCCGGTCGCCTCCCAGGACCAGGCGTTCGCCCGGGAGCCGGATGGGCAGGCGCCCGGTGTTGTTGACCACCCACCGCGAGTGCTCCCGGACGATGTAGCCGTGTCTGCGGCTGACGTGGGCGTCGTCCGGCGCGACGCAGACGTGCACGTCGGGTTCGTTGCGGCCGAAGAGGAGGGGGAAGGCGGCGTCGGGGGCCATGCTCATGCCGCCGTTGACGCCCATGACGAACAGGGTGCCGGGCCGGGCGGGCGGAATGCCGCGCGACAGGCTCCCGTAATCCTGCGGCAGGAGGTTGACCTTGCTCGGTGAGCGCGGTGGCGCCTGCGTCATCGTCGCTGCCCCCTCCGTTGCAGAAGCCGGAGACCAGGCTAGCGGCTGTCGGCGGGACGGGAATCCGTATCGGCGGTGCGGAGCCCAACCGCGGCCCGGGGCCGGACGGGGGGCCGCCGCCCGTCGCCCGACATGCCCAGGTGACGCGGCCCGGCCGTCGCAGACCTGGCGTGCGGCCTTATAGCATCAGCCCTCATGTCGAATGCTGACGAGCTGCTCGTCGACATCGCCGCCATGGTGGAGTCGGAGCAAACCAATCAGATGTCTCTCACAGTCGTGGTCCATGGCGCTGTCATCACGGGCCGGTTGGCACCCGAGACGGTGTGGAGGCAGCGAGTGGCCGAGGTTCTGCGGGACTCCGACCGGCTCGGACCGTTCGCCGACACCTTCATGGCCGCCTCGGAGAGCGCGGACTCGCACGGTGCCACAACGCCCGCCTATCTGCACTTCCATATGGCCAGGATTCTCCAGGGGCCCGTGGGCATCCCTGAGACGGGCGGGATGTACCGGATCGCCATCAAGGACGTGAGCGCCTGGACCATGGGGGACCTCAGCTACTACGACCAGTAGCTGTGCGGCGTCTCCGCGTCCGAGGGGACAGGCCCGTACCGCGGGCCTGTCCGTACGTCCTCCTGTCCTGGGGGCGACATCGGTGAAGCCGGCAACCTGCTGCGTGTATGCGCGGCTCAGCGGCGCAGGGCGGTCTCCTGCCGCATGCGCGACAGTTTCTCGGGATTGCGGACGGCGTAGAACCCGGTGATGAGGCCGTCGTCGATGCGTACCGCCACGACGGTGTCGACCACGCCGTCCTGCCGGAGAACCAGTGCCGGGTAGCCGTTGACCTGAGCCGGGCGCAGCGATTCCGCGCTGATCCTGCCCAGTCCGTCGGCCAGCAGGCGGCCCACCTTGTCGGCGCCCACCACGGGCCGTGGGGCGGCCTGTTTGATACCGCCGCCGTCCCCCAGGAAGACCACGTCCGGCGCGAGGATGTCGAGCAGGCCCTGCAGGTCTCCTGTCTCGGCTGCTCGCCTGAACGCGGCGAGCGCGTCCCGGGTCTCGGCCGGGGAGACGACTTCGCGCGGGCGGCGCGCCGCGACGTGTGCCCGTGCCCGGTGCGCGGTCTGACGGACCGCGGCCGGGCTCTTGTCGACGGCTTCGGCGATCTCGTCGTACGCGAGGTCGAACACCTCGCGCAGCACGAACACCGCCCGCTCGGTGGGGGTGAGCGTCTCCAGGACCAGCAGCATCGCCATCGAGACGCTGTCGGCCAGCTCGATGTCCTCGGCCACATCCGGTGCGGTCAGCAGCGGCTCGGGCAGCCAGGGGCCGACGTAGGACTCCTTGCGACGGCCGAGCGTGCGCAGCCGGGCCAGCGCCTGCCGCGTGGTGATCCGGACCAGATACGCGCGCTGGTCCCGCACCGTCTCCAGGCCGACACCCGCCCACCTGAGCCAGGTCTCCTGCAGGACGTCCTCGGCGTCGGCGGCGGAACCGAGCATCTCGTAGGCGACGGTGAACAGCAGATTGCGGTGAGCGACGAAGACCTCGGTGGCCCGGTCCGTGCGGTTGCCGCCCGGGAGCGGCCCGGGCCCGGCGGTCTCCTGTGGGCGCTCGCTGTGCTCGCTCTTCACCGGCTGCTCCTGCCTGTTCGCTCTGGCCTGTTCGCTCTGGACGGTGCGACACGCACAAGACGCCGGCTGCCACGGCTGTGTGACATCCACGGGCGGTGGCGCTTGTCACACCGTTGCCGCGTCACAGGGAGCGGGCCGGCGGCATCTCGTGTTCGTCCAGTGCAACACCGACGAGCACCGACGAGTGAGGACGAGATCATGGAAGCCCGCTTCAACCTGTTCGAGAACGAGATCGCCGCGAAGTTCGCCAAGCGGTTCGCCAACGCCGCTCTGGTGATCCACAAGTCGCCGCTGCCCACGTCCACGCAGGAGCTGGTGTCGCTGCGCGCCAGCCAGATCAACGGCTGCGGTCACTGCATCGACATGCACACCAAGGAGGCAGCGGCAGCCGGTGAGACGGCGGTCCGCCTCAACCTGGTCGCCGCCTGGCGCGAGTCCACCGTGTTCACCGAGGCGGAGCAGGCCGCGCTGGCTCTCGCCGAAGAAGGCACCCGGCTGGCGGACGCCCACTCCGGCGTGTCCGACGAGACCTGGGCCCAGGTGCGCAAGCACTACGACGACGACCAGATCGCCGCGCTGGTCTCCTTGGTCGCCATGATCAACGCGGCCAACCGGCTCGCCGTGATCGTGCACCAGAAGGGCGGTTCCTACGAACCCGGCATGTTCGCCGCCGCACTCGACTGACCGGCGAGCGCCTGCGGCGAACGACTATGGCCCTTCCCCCCCGGGGGGGGTGCCCTGCCTGATGTCGGCACGGCCCCCTCGGGGCGCGCCGCGAGGAAGAGCGAAGCCCTCACGGCTGCAGCCGGACCGCGGTCCAGCCCTCCCCCGCGCCGTCACGGTCATAGCGCAGCCGCTCGTGCAGGCGGTCCGTGCCGTTCGCCCAGAACTCGACGGATTCGGCGACGAGTTCGAACCCGACGTACGCGGCGGGGCGCGGCTGGGGCCCTCGCCCGCCGACCGTCTCGGCCTGGGCCCGCAGCTGCTCGACGTCCGCCATGTCGGCAAGGGGCTCGCTCTGGCGGGAGGAGACGGTCATTGCGTGCGTGAAGACCGGGCGCGCGGCCCACAGCGCGTCGGACTCGGCCTCGGACAGTCGGCGGACGGGTCCGCACAGGCTGATCTGCCGACCGGTTTCGCGCCAGTACAGCAGGCCGGAGGCCCAGGGGTTGACGCGCAGTTCGCGGCCCTTGCGGCTGCCGTCGTGGGTGGCGATGACGATGCCGTTCTCGGTGACCCGGTTCAGGACCACGGTCCGCAGGGAGGGCCGGCCCTCGGCGTCGGCGGTGGCCAGGGCCAGCGCACGCGGCTCGCGTACGCCGTGCGCCTCCGCCGACTCCAGCCAGCGGCGCAGCAGCCCCAGTGGCCGGGCGGGCGGTGCTGCGTACTCGGGAAAGGTGACCTCGATCGCCGCGGTCAGGGTTTCGGACCTTCCGATGTCCATGCCGTCCTTCTTCCGTGTCGTGTCATGCCGCGCAGACAGGGGCACCCCCGCACCGGAGCAAGCCCCGCGGGCCCCGGCTCCGGGCGGCTGCCGAGCGAAGCTCATACATGCAAACTGCCCTCCGCCACCAGCACCCCTGCGCCGCCCACCTCCACCGCGTCGACGGACTCCGCTGTGCCGTCCACCCGGGAGAGCATCAGCGACGGGCGGCCCATTTCGACGCCCTGCATGATCCGGACCTCACGGCCGTACGGACCGAGGCCGTGCCGGCCGAGATGGACGGCCAACGGACCGGCGGCTGACCCGGTGGCGGCGTCCTCGGTCACGCCGTATGCCGGGGAGAACATCCGGGTGCGCCAGCAGCTCCCGCCCTCCTGGTCCGGTACGGCGCAGCCGTCCTCGGCGTCGAGATCGGGTGCGAAGCAGTTGGTGGCCATGTCCTCGAACGCGGCCAGGGCCCGGTGGTCGGGGCGCAGGGCGGCCAGCGCTGCGGCATCCTCCAGTCCGACGAAGACGTGACGGGGACCGTTCCGGTAGATCTCCACAGGCAGCGTGGACTTCTCCACCCCCACCGCGGCCAGGAGTTCTTCGGCGCGCTCGAAGGGGCGCCAGGTGGGGACCGGCTGCCGCATACGGGCGGCCACCACCCGGCCCCCCTTCCTGACCAGCTCGAAGGGGACGACGCCCATGGCCGTCTCCAGCCGCAGCCGGTCCTGCGGGCCGCGCGCCCCCAGGGCGATGGCCGTGCCGAGCAACGGGTGCCCGGCGAAGGGCAGTTCGTTGACGGGGGTGAAGATACGGATCCGGGCGTCGCCGCCCTGCCGGGGGCGGAGGACGAAGGTGGTCTCCGACAGGTTCATCTCCCGCGCGATGCGCTGCATCGTGCGGGGGGCCAGGTCGTCGCTGCCGAAGAACACGGCCACGGGGTTGCCGAGCAGCGGCTCTTCGGCGAACGCGTCCACGACCACGTACGTGTGCATCGGGGCCTCCAAGCGGGTGGGCGGAGTTCCGGC
>NZ_JADKMA010000044.1 GCF_017676365.1 Streptomyces oryzae | reverse complement strand
CGTCCCTCCCGTCACCCCCGTCCCTCCCGCATGAAATTCTCTCGGTGGAGCGGGAGTTCGTGGTGTACGACAGTGCGGAGGCCCTGGACGCCGGATGGCTGGCCGAAGAGGAGGGGGCGGGCAATGAGTGATTCCGCGTGGCGGGAGATCGGATACGGTCCCTGGTCCGCCGAGCAGGCCGTGCCGCACCAGGAGCTGGACGAGGACACCCGCCGGGCCCTCGACCTGCCGCCCACCCTGCGGCCCGTGCACGGCGAAGCCGTGGTCCAGCGCCCCGTCTTCGACCCCTCCGCGCGGCACTACTCCAAGGCGATGCGGCTGGGGAACCCGGAGTTCGCCGACGCGGAGACCGGCGAGCGCTGGTTCGCGGCCCGCCGCCGGGCGCTGGACCTGGTCCTGGCGGCGGTCGCCGACTCGCCCTGGTCCGAGCACCTGGTGCTGCGGGGCAGCGTGCTGCTGCGCGCCTGGTACGGACAGGCCGCACGCGAGCCCGGCGATCTCGACTTCGTGGTCGAACCGGACACCTGGCAACTGGCCGACGAGCGCACCGAGCGGATGCTGGACGGGCTCGCACACGGCGCCGACCTCCGCTCCCGCGACTCGCGCTGCGATGTGCGGCTGGACTCGCGGCGCGCGGTGCGCGACGAGATCTGGACGTACGACCGGGTTCCCGGCCGCCGCCTGGTCATCCCGTGGACGGCCGAAGGCGTGCCCGGCGGCACGGTCCAGCTCGACTTCGTCTTCACCGAACCCCTCCCGCAGCCCGCCGCCCGCACCGCGATTCCCCGGCCGGGCGGCGCCGAAGGGGACGCGCCGCTGTCCGTCCGCGCGGCCACCCCCGAACTCTCCCTCGCCTGGAAGATCCTGTGGCTCATGGACGACATCCACCCCGAGGCCAAGGACCTGTACGACGCCGTGCTGCTCGCCGAGGACGAGGCGGTCTCGCTCCCCTTCGACCTGCTGCGGGCCGTCTTCCGCGGGGTGGATGACGGCTACTACGACCGCAGTCCGCTGTTCCTTGACTGGCTCGGCCACCATGTGGACAGCAGCACCGAGTGGTCGGAGTTCACCAAGGAGTACCCGCACCTGACCGTCTCCGAGAGCGACTGGGGACAGCGCCTCACTCACGCCCTCGCCCCCACCTTCGCGCTGGACGACACCTTCGCGCTGGACGACGGCAGCCTCGGCGAGTCCGTCCGCTATCTGGAGTTCGTCCGCTGGCTCGCCCCGCTCATCGAGGAGAGCCGTACGGCGTTCACCGAGGGCGGGCTGCCCGGCCTGCTGGAGCGGCTGCTCACCTCGTACGTGCCGCCTCAGTCCGCACTGGTCGTCACCCGTGAGCTGCTCGGCCGCGCCGAGTACGGCGTCGCGGACGTGCTGCCCCTGCTGGTCGCCTTCCGGCGGCGCGGGATGGAGCACTCCTGGCAGCGGGACCGCTGGGAGGAGGAGTGGCTGAACCAAGCCGCCGAAAAGCTGTCCGGGGCTGGCGGCCAGGGGTGATCGCAGGGTAAACCCTCTGCAACAGGGGGTGGTTGCCGTGTACGTGCACGAGCGACAGCGGCGCCGGATATGGCCGGTGATCGTCTTTCACACGATGGGGACCGTGGGCGCGCCGCTGCTCGTCGTCGGCATGGCGTACGGAGGTGCCACGTACGCCGTGGACGGGGGCCCTGGCGTCAGCGTGTTCTTCGGCAACGCGCTGGTCGTCGTCGCGTTCCTCCTCGCCTTCGCCACCGGCTTCCTGTACCAGCCGGGCCATCCCCTCCAGCCGTTCGTCGCGATCGTCACCAGTGTGCTGCTGGCCGCGGGCGTGCTGGGGATCTCGAACAAGGTGGAGGACGAAACGCTGCGCGCGCGGGGGGAGTCCACGGACTGCCGGGTGCTGGACGTCGACCGGCAGGTGCACACGAGTACGTACACGGACAGCAATGGCGTGACTCATACGACCACCACCGTCGACTACAAGCACAAGCTCCGGTGCGCGGGTGGGCGTCCGGACTCCATGACGTTGGAGAAGAAGTACGCGGACAAGGGGGAGCGGGTCGAGGTGACCTTCGACCCGCGGGGTCGGGTCGACCCTGAGCCGACCCGACTTCTTGAGAGGGACAGCCCTTGGCACACCACGGCTTGGGTGGCCCCTCTCGTGGCCATTGGGTTGCGGTTGCTCGTGCTGCTGGCTGCTGTGGTGCGGAGACGATGAGGGGGTGCCCCTTGCTGTGCGTTGCGGGCTGCGGGTGCGTTGTGGCTTGTCGCGCAGTTCCCCGCGCCCCTTATTTGTTCCCCGCAAGCTTGGGCAGTCTGCGCCAGGGGCGCAGGGTGGGCAAGCGCAGCCCCCCACGCGGGGCACGCGGATTTGAACCGTTTCGGCCCGCACGGAGTCGTACACCGTATGCGGCGAACACTTCTCAGACTCGGCACCATCATGGCGGGCCTCGCCATGTCCCTCGCCCAGCCCGCCGGCGCGGCACCCCGCGACGGCGGGAAGGCGGCGGTGGAGCTGGAAGGGCCGCAGGCCACGCGCTATCTGGACGAATGGAAGAAGGGGCAGAAACAGCCGGAACAGGGCTTCGGGTTCAAGCTCAAGTCGAAAGGCGGCACCGCCCGGGTCGCGGTACGCATCGACACCGGCCGGCTGTCCGGCGTCGCCGAGATCGCCGGGCTGAGCAAGCACTGCCACCGCAGCGGCAAGGACCGGATCGAGTGCTCCTACCGCGCCCGCGAGTCCGGCACAGCCGTGCAGCCGTTCGAGCTCCACACCGCGGAAGGCAGCAAGGCAGGGGACCGGGCGAAGCTGACCGTCACCGCGACAGCCGGTGCCGGGGGTGAGGCGGTGAAGCGTACGACCGAACTCGTCGTCGGCGTCCCGCGCTTCGAGGTGAGCGGAAAGTTCGAGCGGAAGCGTCAGGAGCCGGGCGGCACGGCCCGGCTGCGGCTGAGTGTGCGGGCCTCCGGACCGGTACGCGCGGAGAACGGCGTCGGCCTCACCTTGGAACCGGGCGACCGTGTCGGTCTCTCACCGCTGTACCGCAGCTGCGGGTACACGCCCGTCACGCACGACACCGCGCTGTGCAAGCTCGACGGCCGGGCGCCGGAACCCGGCGAGGTGGCGACCGTGGACCGACCGGTCGGTTTCCACGTACCCAAGGACATCCTCTACACCGTCTTCGACTACCACGCCTACGCCGTCGGCGCCCCGGACGACCCCGACCTCAATCCAGGCGGCTCCTACCGCGAGAAGCGGAAGCACTGGGACGACTGGCGCGACGGCAAGTCCGAAGCCCCCGCGCTGCGGCTCCGCCCGGGAAAGGCAGACGGGCTCGGGCCGTTCCGCAAGAATTCACGCCTGTGGATCAAGGCCGACAACCATGTCGACATCTCGGTCCCCGGCACGGCGCTGCGGGGCAGGGAGGGCGAATCGGTCGCCGTACCGATCCGGGTCCGGCACCGCTGGCCCGACGGCAGCAAGGCAGAGCCCAACTACCTCGGATACACCTACCGGTTCACCGCCCCGCAGGGCACCACCGTGACCGGTGTCCCGGAAGACTCGGGCGACCCGATGTGCTCGGTGCGGGATCACCGCCGCGCTGTCGTGTGTCCGAGCTTCTTGGACGGTGAGGAGATCAAGCTCCACATCGACCGTGCGGTACCCGGCGCCGAGGGCCGGGTCCGCATCGAGCACAGCAGCAAGTTCCCCGCGCACGACCCCGACCGTTCCAACGACATCGCCACGTTGCCGCTGAAAGTCACCGGCATGACCGCTGAGTTGCGGGCCCGGCGGATCGCCGCCGATGCGCTGCCGTGGGCGGTCGGCTCCACGGTGCTGCTGGCTGCGGCCTGTGCCGCGTACTGGCTCCGGCGCCGGGGTGCCGCCGGCTGACGTCCGCGCTTGTGCGGCTTCTATGCGGGGCACCGGGCCCAGACGGTCTTGCCCGGGGCGGCAGGGGTGCGCTGCCGTACGCCCCACGTGCTCGCCAGCGCCGCGACGAGCAGCAGCCCGCGGCCCGACTCGTCGAACGGGGCCGGCGCCATCGGGGCGACCGGTGCCTCGCCCCGGGTATCCGTCACCTCGATGAGCAGGGAACCCGGCTCCGGAACGCTGAGTGCGAGCTCGAAGTCCCGCCCCGGCACGCGGCCGTGCAGTACCGCGTTCGCGGCCAGTTCGGCGACGACCGCTGCCGCGTTGTCGGACGGCTCACTGCCGTACGGAGTGCCCCAGGCGTCGAACTGGTGCAGTGCGAGAAGTCGCGCCAAACGGGCGCCGCGCCGGGTGGCGGAGAACCGCTGTACGAACATACGCTCGGTAGTCAAGGGGAGTGGCTGACGCTGATTCATGGCGCTCACGCTGGCGCCGGCCCGCCACCCATGACCAGTTCAGCAACCCCTACGCTGCGCAAGCGTAGGGGTGCGGAGAGTGGACAGTGCGGTCAATGACCAGTAACCCTGGGTGAGTTGGGGACGTTCCCCCGCCACAGGGAGGTGGCTGGAAATGGCCGAATATGACGAGGAAGCCGAGAGCGGCGGTGGGAGGGAGCCTGAACGCTCGGACAGTCTCCGTACGTTCGGCGCCGTCGTAAAGCAGCTGCGCAAGCGGGCTGGGTTCACGCAGGAGGCGTGGGCCGAGCGGTCGGGCTACTCGCTGAGTACGTGTGCGGGCGTTGAGCAGGGACGGAGGTTTCCGCCGCCTCGGTTCATCGAAGTGGCGGAGAGGGAGTTCGACGCGGCCGGGGCCTTGAGCGAGGCCGCGAAGCATTTGTCGCGGGGCAACGACGGCATTGCTGCTTGGTTCCGCCAATGGGCCAAGATGGAGCTTTCGGCGCTCAGTCTGTACATCTACGAGTGCCGTGTGGTCCCGGGGCTGTTGCAGACCGAGGCGTACGCGAAAGCGGTGATGCGTCAGGTGCCGCCGGTGCCCACTGACGAGCAGCTCCAAGAGCGGCTGACGCTCCGGCTGGACCGGCAGGAGCTGCTGCACCGGAAGAAGCCGGTGATGTTCAGCTTCATCTTCGAGCAGGCCCTTTTGGAGCGGCGAACGGGAGGGGTCGAGGTCACAAGGGAGCTGTTGGACCACCTCATCGACTGCGCCCAACTGCCCAACGTGGAGTTGCAGATCATGCCACTCGTCCAGCCGGAGCACGCGGGCCTGGACGGACCGTTGCAACTCTTGGAGACGCCCGAGCATCAGTGGTTCGCCTACTCTGAGGGGCAGGAGACGGGGCAACTGATCTCCGAACCGACAGCGCTCAGCAGGCTGCATATGGTCTATGCAAAACTGCGCTCACAGGCTCTGACCCCGGCAGATTCCCTGAGCCTGCTGAAGCGAATGCGAGGAGCGCTATGAGAAACCCGGCCGAGCTGAACTGGTACAAGAGCAGCTACAGCGGCTCTCAGGGGGACAGCTGCGTCGAGGTCGCGATGGACTTCAGAAAGAGCAGCTACAGCAGCTCGCAGAACGATGCCTGCATCGAGGTCGCAACCACCCCCGAACAAATCCACGTCCGGGACTCCAAGGACACCTCCATCCCCTCCCTCTCGATCTCACCGGCCGCATGGTCGGCGTTCATCGCACACGCGCCCCGTCAGGGGCGCGGGGAACTGCGCGACTAGCCACGACACACCCGCAGCCCGCAAGCTGCGGACAGGGGCACCCCCTCACCGGGGCCAGCGGAGGCGCACACGGCCCTCGTCGAAGTCCGCCTCGGAGAGGAACGCGGCCAGCGCCTCGGCGGTGTCGATACCCGCCGGGGTGCTGGTCTCCTCGTTGGCGGCGACCAGGATGTAGCCCGGCTTCGGCGCGTTCTCCACTTCCCGTACCAGCCCCGCCAGGGTTCCGTCCGCGAGCCGGAAGACAAAGGTGTTCCACGGCCCGAGGTCATCCCAGGTGACCTCGGGCTCGCCCCAGCGCCGAATGGCCTCCTCCGTGCTCAGGTCGAGATACGCCACCTGCACATTACGGCGCAGCAGCGAAGCGTCGACGCGCTCCATCGTCCTCCACCTCCGCGATGCATTCTCTCTTGACAGCTGCCCCTGGCCACTGGATTACTGAGCACACCGAATGGTCGGTCGGTATCAACGGGAGGCCGCGGGTGAAGAACGGAGCCGTGGAGGCGATGCTGGGGGCCGACCGTGCCTCCACCGCTCTCGGTATCGAGCTGCTCGACGGAGGCGAAGGGTTCGCCACCTGCCGTATGAAGGTGACCGCCGGCATGGTCAACGGGCACGGCACCGCGCACGGCGGCTATGTCTTTCTTCTCGCGGACACCGCGTTCGCCTGCGCGTGCAACAGCCATGGGCCGGTGACGGTGGCGGCCGGGGCCGACATCACCTTCGTCGCGCCCGCATGGGAGGGCGACGAGTTGCTGGCCGTCGCGCAGGAGCGCACCAGGTACGGCCGGAGCGGGATCTACGACGTGACGGTGCTGCGCGGCGAGCAGGTGGTCGCGGAGTTCCGGGGCCGAAGCCGTACGGCGACGCCGGTGAAGTGAACGGGGGCAGGCGATGACGGACGAACTGCTGGACTCCGGCGAGCGGCTGAGTACCGACGAGCTGCGGCACCTCCAGCTCACCCGGCTGCAGAGCACCTTGCGGCACGCGTACGAGGACGTCGAGCTGTACCGCAAGAAGTTCGACGCGGCCGGGGTGCGGCCGCAGGACTGCCGCACGCTGGACGATCTCGTGAAGTTCCCCTTCACGACCAAGGCCGACCTGCGCGACACCTACCCCTTCGGTATGTTCGGTGTGCCCATGGAGGACGTACGGCGTATTCACGCCTCCAGTGGCTCGACGGGGCGCCCGACTGTCGTCGGGTACACGCAGCGCGACCTGGACACCTGGGCGGACCTGGTGGCGCGCTGCATCCGCGCGGCGGGCGGCCGGCCGGGGCACAAGGTGCATGTCTCGTACGGATACGGGCTGTTCACGGGCGGACTGGGGGCGCACTACGGCGCAGAGCGCGCCGGGTGCACCGTCATTCCGGCGTCCGGCGGGATGACGGCACGCCAGGTGCAGCTCATCCACGACTTCCAGCCCGAGATCATCATGGTGACGCCGACCTACATGCTCACGCTGCTGGACGAGTTCGAGCGACAGGGCGTCGACCCGCGCAGCACGTCGCTGCGGGTCGGCATCTTCGGGGCCGAGCCGTGGACGGAGGCGATGCGGCGCGAGATCGAGGAGCGGTTCGATCTGCACGCGGTGGACATCTACGGGCTGTCGGAGGTGATGGGGCCCGGCGTCGCCCAGGAGTGCGTGGAGACCAAGGACGGGCTCCATCTGTGGGAGGACCACTTCTACCCCGAGATCGTCGACCCGCTGGGCGAGGAGCCGTACGCCTCGGGCGAGCGGGGCGAACTGGTGCTGACGACGCTCACCAAGGAGGCGCTGCCCGTCATCCGCTACCGCACCCGGGATCTGACCCGGCTGCTCCCGGGGACGGCACGGCCCGCGTTCCGCCGCATCGAGAAGATCACCGGCCGCAGCGACGACATGATCATCCTGCGCGGCGTCAACGTCTTCCCGGGCCAGATCGAGGAGATCGTCCTGCAGATCCCGGCCCTGGCCCCGCACTTCCAGCTCCAGCTCACCAGAGAGGGCCGACTGGACCACCTCACCGTGCTGGTGGAGGCCCGACCGACAGCCACCGGCTCCCAACGCGAGGATGCGGCGGACACCATTGTCCGCCGCATCAAAGAGGGCATTGGTGTGACGGTGCGGGCCCACATCGTGGACCCGGAAACCATCGAACGCTCCGCCGGTAAATTCCGCCGCATCCGCGACATGCGCTAGGACCGAGCTTGCGTACCCCGCATGGGGGCTGCGCTTGCCAGCCCTGCGCCTCTGGCGCAGACCTCCCAAGCACAGCAGGTGCAGGGGAGACGCGCCCCGAAGGGGCGCGGGGAACTGCGCGACCAGCCACAAACGAGCCGCAGCCTGCAAGCCACCGCAAGGGGCAGCCCCTCCCCAGCGCTCAGGTCGCCGAAGGCTTGAGGAGGGCCTTCACCATGCCGTCCTCCTTGCGCTGGAAGGTGCCGTACGCCTGCGGGCCCTTCTCCAGCGGAAGCGAATGCGTGGCGAAATGGTCGACCCCCAACGGGTCCTCATCAGTGAGCAGCGGCAAAATGTCGTCCACCCAGTTGCGCACATTCGCCTGGCCCATCCGCAATTGGATCTGCTTGTCGAACAGCTTCGCCATCGGCAGCGGATCGGTGGCACCCCCGTAGACGCCGGAGACCGACACGGTGCCCCCACGCCGTACGACGTCGAACGCCGCATGCAGCGCCGCCAGCCGGTCGACACCGGCACGCTGCATCATCTTCGCGCCCAGCGCATCCGGCAGCAGCCCGACCGCCTGATGCGCGGCCTTCGCGAAGGGCGCGCCATGCGCTTCCATGCCGACCGCGTCGATTGCCGCGTCCGTACCGCGGCCCTGCGTCAACTCCCGTACGGAGGCGCCGAGATCGTGGTGCTCGCGCAGGTCCAGGGTGTGTACGCCGTGCGCGCGGGCCCTCTCGAGCCGCTCGGGTACCAGGTCCACGCCGATCACCAGCTCGGCGCCCTGGTGCTGCGCGATCCGGGTCGCCATGTCGCCGATCGGGCCCAGGCCCAGCACGGTGACGCTGCCGCCCTTGGGGATGTCGGCGTAGGCCACCGCCTGCCAGGCGGTCGGCAGCACGTCGGACAGATACACATACCGCTCGTCCGGCGGCCCGTCCGGCACCTTCACCGGCAGATGGTTGCCGAACGGCACCCGCATGAACTCCGCCTGGCCGCCCGGCACATGGCCGTACATCTTGCTGTATCCGAACAGCGCGGCACCGCTGTCGTACTCGTGCACCTGCGTGGTCTCGCACTGCGACTGGAGGCCCTGCCGGCACATCCAGCAGGTGCCGCAGCTGACGTTGAACGGCACGACGACCCGGTCCCCGGGGGAGAGCGCCGCGACTTCGGGGCCGACCTCCTCGACCACTCCCATCGGCTCGTGCCCGAGGATGTCGCCCTCCTCGAGGAACGGTCCCAGCACCTCGTACAGGTGCAGATCGGAGCCGCAGATCCCGCTCGTGGTGACCCGGACGATGATGTCGTCCGGCTCCGTGATCTCCGGATCGGGCATGGTTTCCACCGAGACATTCCGCTTGCCCTGATAGGTGAGAGCCCTCATGCGACCTCCAGGTCCTTATGCTTGGCGGGGCAGTTCCCCGCGCCTTATGGGCGGAGCCCCTACGCACTCGTCTGGTTCAAGCGCCGAGCGGCACGCTCGTTCAGCGCGCTGACCGCCGACTGCCAGCGGGACCGCCCCTCCCGCCCGGACGGCTCCGGTCCTGGCATGACCCGCGCCACCAGCTCATTGGTGCGGGTCACCAGCGTCGGGGCGACGCCGTACGCCTTGGCGCCAAGCTGGGCCGCAGGGGTGAGCACCACCCGGGTCCGGCGCTGCTCCAGCGCCCGGACGATCCGTTCGGCGGCCCGCAGCGCGTCCATGGACAGGCCGGGCAGCCCGGCGAGGGTGGCGAACCAGGCGAACTCCTTGCCCTCGTCGCCGGAGAGCTCCACCTGGTGGTGCGAACCCGTCCGCATCAGGCCAGGATGGGCGGCGGTCACGCTGACCCCGTGCTCGGCCTGCTCGGCGTGCAGCCCCTCCGCGAGCGCTGCGACGGCGGACTTCGCGCAGGAGTACGGCACCAGGTGCGGCACGGGCAGCAGCCCGCCCACCGAGCCGATCAGCCCGAGCCGCCCGCCCGCCGGGCTCTCCCTCAGGTGCGGCAGGGACTCCATGGCGGTGTGCAGCGAGCCGAAGAACATGGTGTCCATCGCGCTGCGGAAGGCGTCGGTGCCCGACTCCTCGGCCGGCCCCACCTGGATGTTCCCGGCATTGGCGATCACCACGTCGAGGCCCTGCTGGTCGGCCGCGGTGTTCTCCACCAGCTCATGGACGGCCGCCCGGTCGGTCACGTCGCACACCCGTCCGGTCACGGTGGTGCCGCGTGCCCTGCGGCGCAGCAGCCCGACGGCGCGGTCCAGCTCCTCCTCGTCGCGCGCCGCGACGGTCACATCGCAGCGCCGCTCCACGCACTGCCGGGCCAGCAGCAGTCCCAGCCCCCGGGAACCGCCTGTCACCAGCACCGACAGATCCGAGAGTGTGTCCATGCCCGCTCTCCTTCGGACGGAGGTGTCGGTCCCCGGCGGTTCCCCGCATCCGCCGTGTCACACCCCTCGCGGGCCGAGGGACGGTGCGAGTGTGCGAGAGGACGCGGAGGTACCCGAGGGGGGAGAGCGACCAAGGAGCAGTACACATGCAGATCGGCTACAAGCTCGCCACCGAACAGTACGGCCCCCAGGAGCTGATCCGGCAGGCCATCGCCGCCGAGGCCGCCGGTTTCGACTTCGTGGAGATGAGCGACCACTACCACCCGTGGCTGGACGACCAGGGCCACTCGGCCTTCACCTGGAGCGTGCTCGGCGCCATCGCGGCCAAGACGGAGCGCATCCGGCTGGTCACCGGTGTCACCTGCCCCAGCATGCGCTACCACCCGGCCATCGTTGCCCAGGCCGCCGCGACGATGGCCCTCGTCTCCGAGGGTCGTTTCGTTCTCGGCGTCGGTTCCGGGGAACGTCTGAACGAACACGTGACCGGAAGCGGCTGGCCTGCCGTCTCCGAACGGCACGCCAGGTTCCGGGAAGCCCTGGAGATCATCCGGCTGCTGTGGCAGGGGGGCTACCGCTCCTACGAGGGAAAACACCTACGCCTTGAGGACGCCCGCGTCTTCGATCTGCCTCCAGAACCGCCGCTGATGGCGGTCGCCGCCAGCGGCCCGGCCTCCTGCCGGATCGCCGCCGAACTGGGCGACGCCCTCTTCGCCACCGAGGAGAAGCCCGAGATCGTGCGCTACTACCGGGAGGCCGGCGGCACCGGGCCCGGCTACGCCGAGGTGCCGATGGCCTGGGCGGAGAGCGAGAGCGAGGGCGCACAGTCGGCGCTCAAGTACTTCCGCTGGGCGCTGACCGGCTGGAAGGTGATGAGCGAACTCCCCAATCCGGTCAACTTCGAGGCCGCCACCGCGCAGGTCCGCGAAGAGGACATCAGGCAGCGCTTCGCCTGCGGCAACGACCCGCAGCGGTATCTGGAGGTCGCCCGGCCCTTCGCGGAGGCCGGCTACGACCGGTTGGTGCTGATGAACGCGGGCCCGGACCCCAGGGGCTTCCTCGACTTCTGCGACGCGCAGCTGATCGGACGCCTCAAGCAGGAGCTGGGCGGCTGAGCCCTCTCCCGGGCGGGTGCGAATAACCGGTTGCGCGGGCCGCGGCCGCTGCGTTGAGCTGCCGGGGAACCCAGCCGGACCCCCGAAGGGAACCCCCGTGCCGCGAGCCGTCACTCTGGTCCGCTCCAACGCCCTCTCCGACGTTGCCGAATACGCCTACGCGGCCACGGCGCCGCCCGAGGCCCGCCTGATATTCCTCGCCGGTGCCTGCCCGCTGACCGCCGACGGCACCGTCACCCCCGTCGGCGACTACGCGGGCCAGGCCGCCCTGGTGGTGGACAACCTGCGCACAGCCCTCGGCGAAGCGGGCGCCGGCCTGCGGGACCTGATCAGCACCAGGGTCCTGGTGGCCTCCAGCCGGCAGGAAGACCTCGGGGCCGCCTGGGAGGTCTACCGCGACGCCATGGGCGACCACGACGTCCCCAGCACGCTGATGGGCGTCACGGTGCTCGGCTACACCGACCAGCTGGTCGAGATCGAGGCGGTGGCCGCCGTACTGGACTGACGCGTATGCCGGATGCCCGCCCTCAATCGCCGTGTCCCCGGGCTCTGCGCAGGCCCAGGGAACAGACTCCGCACAGCGCACCCCACGCGGCGTTGACCGCGAAGAGCGGCACGATCGACTGCGGCTGGGCCAGTGGACCGGCCAACTCGCCGTCGAGGAGCGGCGAGAGCACCCCGCTGAGTACGAGGGTGCCGAGCGCGTACGCGAGACCGGCGGCGACGAGGGTCGGCAGCGGCTCGCGCACCCGGTTCAGTACACCGGCGCCGACCCACACTGCCGAGATGGCGGCCGTGAGGATCAGCGGGGTGGCCGGTTTGCCGAGGCTGTCACTCAGCCCTGTGATCGAGAACAGCGGCCTGACCAGTGCGACAACTGCCAGCCCGATCACCACCGGCCAGTCCGGGCGCCGCAGCAGTGGCGGGGCCGTGTGCTTGTGCTCGTACGCGTTCATGCCGCCGAGAATGAGGGCCGGGCCAAGGCCCGGGCGTCGGCCCTGGGCGGGCAACTGCGCTACCGCTGCGGTTGTGACGGCGCCGGGCAGCCGTACATCCGTGGTTGCGGGTCCCTCTCGCGCGGTTCGGCCGTCGGGCCGACTCCGCTGTCGGCGAGGCTGCTTAGGCTGGCTGTATGGCACCTGACACCACACCTCGGCTGCGCCTGCGCCTGCGGCTGCCGGACGGCCGCGCAGCGGATGTGGTGCCGGCTTGCGGTGTGCTGCTGCTGGGGGCCGTCTGGGGCTCGGCGCCGCTGATACGCGAACCGGCGGAGCCCTGGCCGGTGACCGTCCTGGGCTGGCTGCTGACCGCAGCCGTGTGCGGGGCGCTGTACGTGCGGCGTCGGTATCCGGTGGCCGTGACGGTGTTCGTCGCGACCGCCACCGCCGTGTACTACGTCACCAGCACGTACGACGGCCCGCTGGTGGTCGCCGTGATCATCTCGCTCTATTCCGTCGCGGCCGAGGGCCGGTTGCAGGCGGCCCTCGCGCTCGCCGCCGTCGTCGTCATCGGGGTGGGCATCGGGGTGCTCGCCGGGAGCAACGACATGAACAGTGTCGCCCTCTTCATGCTCACCGGCTGGCTGGTCGCCGTGCTGGCGCTCGGAACGATGCGGCACAGACGGTTCGCCTTCGCGGAGGAGGCGGCGCGGCGCCGGGCCACCGAGGAACGGCTGCGGATCGCACGCGAGTTGCACGACGTCATCGGGCACCGGATCTCCCTGATCAACGTGCAGGCGGGCGCCTCCCTGCACCGGCTCGCGAAGCATCCGGGGGAGGCCGAGGAAGCCCTGGCAACGATCAAGCAGAGCAGCCGGGAGGCGCTGCGGGAGCTGCGCGCCACGCTGGGGGTGCTGCGCCAGGTGGACGAGGCGGCGCCGACGCAGCCCGCGCCGGGCCTCGCCCGGCTGGACGAGCTGGTGGTCTCGGCCAGGCCGACGGGGCTCGAGGTGCGGGTGCACAGCCGGGGAGGGGCGGGGCCGCTTCCCGCCGCGGTCGATCTCGCGGCGTTCCGGATCGTGCAGGAGGCGCTGACCAATGTGACCCGGCATGCGGACGGGGCCACCTCGGTGGACGTACGCCTCGAGTTCGGGGAGCGGGAGCTTGCGCTGGCGGTCGAGGACGACGGGAAGGCGACGGGCGCGCTGGACCGAAGGGCCGCGGGTCAGGGCAGCACAGGGGGCAGCGGCATCGCCGGAATGCGGGAGCGGGCGGCTATGCTCGGCGGTGAACTCGCCGCGGGGCCGGGGCCGCACGGCGGATTCGCCGTCACCGCCCGTATACCGTACGAGAATCGCTGAGCGGGCCGGGCGGCCGGGTCCGGCAGCCGGGGCACATGACGATCGGAGCCGGCTTCTCATGATCGAGGTTCTGCTGGCCGACGACCAACGGCTGGTCCGCGCCGGATTCCGCTCGATCCTGGAGGACGAGGACGACCTCACCGTCGTCGGCGAGGCGGGCGACGGTGCGGCTGCGGTGGCCGCCTGCCGGCAACTGCGGCCGGACGTCGTCCTGATGGACATCCGGATGCCGGACGTGGACGGCCTCGAGGCGGCCCGCCGTATCACCGCCGACTCCCGGCTCGCCGAGGTGCGGGTGGTCATCCTGACCACCTTCGATCTGGACGACTACATCTACGGGGCCCTGCGCGCTGGCGTCACCGGCTTCCTCGTGAAGGACACCGAACCGGAGGAACTGGTGCAGGCGGTACGGGTCGCTGCCCGTGGTGACGCGCTGATCAGCCCTTCCGTCACCCGTCGGCTGATCGCCGAGTTCGCCCGCCGGGCCAAGGTGCCCGAGGCCAGTACCCGGCTGAACGCGCTGACGGAGCGGGAGCGCGAGGTGATGGAGCTGGTCGCGGCCGGGCTGAGCAACGACGAGATCGCCGGGCGGCTGGTGCTGAGCCCGGCCACCGCCAAGACCCACGTCAGTCGCATCATGTCGAAGCTGGACGTACGTGACCGTTCCCAACTGGTCGTCCTGGCCTACGAGTCCGGGATGGTCAGCCCTGGCTGGCTTGCGGGGTGACCTCGCCGGGCCCGCCACCGGAGCCGCAACTCCCGGGGTAGCCGGGGACGTCCGGCCGCAACCACGGGCGTAGCGGGGATGCCCGCCGGAGGCCGACGCCGGCGGGCGAACCGGCCCCGCACGCTCCAGCCATGAGAACTCCGTTCCTGTACGCCACCAAGGCCCCGGCCGCCCTGCTGGGCTTTCTGCTCGGCGGAGCCGCGGGCTTTCTGCTGACCGAGACGGCGGGCGCGCTCTGCACCTTCGTCCTCGACCGCACTCTCGATGTGGACCGCAGCGGCACGCTGCTGGCCGCCTTCATCGGCGTACCGATCCTGAGCGCCCTCGCCGGCGCGGTGATCGGTGCGCGCTGGGCCGGTCGTCCGCCGCGTCGGAACGGGGGCCGGTGACCATGGCCCCCGAACGCGGCACACCCGTAACCGGAACCTCCGACCGCTCAGCCGCCGCTGCCGCTCGCGGCGTCTTCGGACGACTCGCCGGCTGGTCCCAGCGCCATCGCTGGGGCGCCGTGCTGCTGTGGGTGGTCGTGCTGGCCGCGATCACCGCCGGCTCGCAGGCGGCAGGCAGCGACTACCGCAACGACTTCTCACTGCCCGGCACCGAATCACAGGCCGCGACCGACCTGCTGAAACAGCACGGTTCGGCACAGGCCGGGGACAGCATCCAGATCGTCCTCAAGGACCGTGAGGGCATCGATGAGCGAGAGCCGGCGGTGCGGCGGATGCTCGGCCAGGTACGCGACCTGCCCGGCGTCGCCCAGGTGCGCAGCCCCTACGCCGACGCCTCGGCCGTCTCCGAGGACGGCACGATCGGCTACGCCACGGTGACGCTGGAGGACAAGGCGCAGCACGTTCCCAAGGCCGACATCACAAGAATCATCGGCACCGCCAGGTCCGCTGCCGGAGACGGCCTCCGGGTCGAACTCGGCGGCGAGGCCGTGCGCGGCGCCGAGGAGGAGGAAGGCGGCTCGGCCGAAGGCGCTGGCCTGCTCGCCGCGCTCGTGATCCTCGTGCTGCTCTTCGGCTCGCTGATCGCGGCCGCACTGCCGCTGCTGACCGCGCTGTTCGCGGTGGGCGGCGCGATCGGGCTGATCGCGCTGGCCTCCCATGTGTTCACCGTCGCCGACTTCACACCGCCGATCATGATGCTGATCGGGCTCGGCGTGGGTGTCGACTACGCGCTGTTGATCTTCTACCGCTACCGGCACGAGCTCACCCGTGGCGCGGACTCCGAGCGCGCGGCCCGGCTCGCCGTGGACTCCGCGGGCCGGACGGTCTTCTTCGCCGGCTGCACCGTGATCATCGCCATGCTCGGCCTGATAGCGCTCGGCCTCGGCTCCCTGCAGGGCGTCGCCCTGGCGGTGGCGCTGACCGTGCTGGCCACCATGGCGGCCTCGCTGATCCTGCTGCCCGCGCTGCTGGCGCTGTTCGGGCAGCGGATCCGGCGCCAGGTGCTCAAGCGCGCGGAGAAGTCCGCGGCCAAGGGCAAGGAAGAGGGGGCCGGATGGCGGCAGTTGGCGGCCGCGGTACAGCGCCGCCCGCTGCCCGCGCTGCTCGCCGCGCTCCTCGCCCTCCTCGCGCTGTCAGCGCCGGCGCTCGGGATCCGCCTCGGCTTCTCGGACGCGGGCAACGACCCGCGTACGACGACCAGCAGGCAGGCGTACGACCTGCTGGCCGAGGGCTTCGGGCCCGGCTTCAACGGCCCGCTGATCGTCGTCGTGGACGGTGACAGGGCGGACGGCCAGGCGGTCCGCACGGCCCTCGCCGAGGCCGACGGCGTCGCCGCGACCACCCCCGCACTGCCGGCGGAGAACGGAGGGCCGGTCACGGTCGTCGTCTTCCCCGGGACCGCGCCGCAGGACGCGGGCACCACCGATCTCGTGCACCGGCTCAGGGACGACGTACTGCCGCCGCTGGAGCGGCAGACGGGCGCCGAGATTCTGGTCGGCGGACCGACCGCCGCCACGCAGGACTTCGCCGACAGCGTCGCCGCACGGATGCCGCTGTTCGTGGCGATCGTCGTAGGGATGTCGTCGCTGCTGCTGGTGGCGGTGTTCCGCTCGGTCCTGATCCCGCTCAAGGCGGCCGTGCTGAACCTGCTGAGCATCTCCGCCGCGCTGGGCGTGGTCACCCCGGTCTTCCAGGAGGGCTGGTTCGGGGTGCAGCCGGGGCCCGTCGAGGCGTTCATCCCGGTGATGATCTTCGCGATCGTCTTCGGGCTGTCGATGGACTACGAGGTCTTTCTGATCTCCCGCATCCACGAGGAGTGGACGCGCACGCGGGACCACGGCCACGCGGTACGCGAGGGCCTGGCCGCCACCGGCAAAGTGATCACCGCGGCGGCGGCCATCATGATCGTGGTCTTCGCCGCCTTCGTCCTCAGCCCCAGCCGCATGCTGCAGCAGTTCGGGCTGGGCCTCGCGGTGGCGATTCTGCTGGACGCGCTGGTCATCCGCTGCCTGATCGTGCCCGCCGCGATGCAGTTGCTCGGCCGCCGCGCCTGGTGGCTTCCGGCACCGCTCGCCGCACGGCTGCCGAAGGTGGAGCTGGAGCGACCGGAAGGCAGCTGACACAAGTACGCGCGGGGCGCGGCACGCGCGGGGAACTGCTCCCCCAAGCTCTTCGAGCAGGGGACACCCCCACCAGCCACAACGAACCCGCAGCCCGACACGGTGCTCAACCAGGCAACTGGAACGGCACCGTGTTCCACGGGCTCGCGGGCGCCCGCAGCAGCGCGCGGTGCGCCTCCAGCACCTCGGTGTACCACTCGCCGAACCGCTCCTCGTCGAAGTGCAGACAGCGGCCCATCACATACGCCGCCGAGAACTCCGCCCAGGAGCGGTAGGTGCTCCGCACTCCCGCGCTGACCCGCTCCATGGCGTCGTACATCTCGGCGCGGGTCGCATAGCGGGCGCCCCGGCCCCAGCGGGCCATCTTGGAGGCCCGGCCCAGATCCCAGGCCGCGATGGTGCGGATCACCTCGTCGGGGCCGAGCAGTTCGTCGGCGCGGAACCGTGCCTCGTAGCGCAGGACCTTGCCGACCAGTTCGCGCATGTCCGCGATGAACGTCTCGAACTCCGGCCCCGGCGGCGCGTCGATGACGCGCCGCAGTGTCGCCTCGACGCTGTCCCGCCACAGCCCTGCGTCCACCGGGCCGCGGTTGCCGTTCTCCTTCGCCAGCGAGATCCTGGCGCCCAGCACGAAGTCCCAGAACCAGGGGCTGACTTCGCACTCCAGCAGCCGCTGCTGGGTCTCCAGCCAGTCCTCCCGGCTGCTGACGCCCCAGCTCTCCTCCAGCCGTTCCACCTCGGCGCTGTACCCGGCGCCGTGCCAGTCCAGGGTGTTCCACGGGTCGCCGTTGCCGTAGCACAGGTGTGCCCCGCAGGCGAGACCGTGCAGCAGCGGGCCCTGCTCGGGCGCGCCGGTGCGGCGGGAGACGAGGCGGTCGGTGAGCGCGTGCGGATCGAACAGCTCCTCGTGCAGGTCCGACCACACCTCCCGTTCCTCGTCGTCCACCTGGAACATCGTCTGGCAGGGCGTCGCCGCGTTGACGACCAGGACATCCACCTCGGGCGGCAGGATGTCGGCGAGGGTGCCCAGCGTGATGAACTCGAAGACGACATACGGGTGCGGGCGGGTCAGCATCCCGTCGGTGTAGACCTGGGTGATGGTCCGGGTGATCCCGTCGGACCCCGTGACCTCGCTGGTGACGAACTCCCGTTCGGCGGGGTTCCGGTTGGCCTGCTGGATGGGCACCGGGTGGTAGACGCCGTGCTCGGCGAGCAGGCGCAGATAGGTGTAGCTCTCGTCGACCTCGTGCAGTTTGTACAGCCGCCGTTCCAGATCGGCCGGCGCCTCCCAGCAGCCCTCGGCACCCTCGTACTCGATGACCGGGAAGATGTCGTCGTGATCGTCCTGCTCGCCTACCGCGTACACCCTCGCGCCCCGTTCCCGGCCCCGCCGCATCCGTGCCGAGGCCCCTGACCATGATCGAACGGTCACGCTACCGCTCCCGGCGGGGTGAGCGGACGCCGGGGCGGGAGCTTCCGGACAGTTCGCCTCCCCCGCCCCGCCGATGCCTTCGCCCCCCCGGCGTGCGCGGAGCGTGCGGCTCCTCACGCCCACAGCCGCTGCAGGCCCACCACGTTGAGCAGCGCCAGCTTCTCCGCCGCTTCGGTGCCCGGCGCCGCCGTGTAGAGCACCACGCGCAGATCGCTATCGGGCGCGACCAGGACATCGCAGTCCAGCGTGACCGCTCCGACCTGGGGATGCTCCACCGTTTTGGCGGCCATGGTGTGCCGGCCCACCGCGTGCTCCTCCCACAGCCGCAGGAACGCGGGGCTGCGCTGCGAGACTTCGGCGACCAGGCCGTGCAGCGCGGGGTCCGACGGATAGCGCGCCGTCGCCGTACGCAGATCGGCCACCACCGCTGCCTCGAACAGTTCCGCCTGCTCAGCGGTGTGCCGTACCCGGCCGGACCGCCCGGTGAAGTGCCGCCACACCACGTTGCGTTCCCGCCCGCGCAGCGGTGACGGGTCGCCCATCAGCGCGGCGAACAGCGGATTCCACTCCAGCAGCGTCCACGCCGCGTCGAACACGCTGACCGGCGTGCCCGCCAGCTGATCCAGCAGCCGCCGCACACCCGGCGACAGCTCGCCCGGCATGTGCCCGCCGCCCGGCAGCGCGCGGCCTCCCAGCAGGAAGAGGTGCCGCCGCTCGTCGTCCGAGAGCCGCAGCGCCCGCGCCAGCGCCGCCAGCACCTGCCCGGACGGCGAGCCGGCCCGGCCCTGCTCCAGCCGTACGACATAGTCCACCGAGATGCCCGCCAGCCCGGCCAGCTCCTCGCGCCGCAGCCCGGCCGCCCTGCGTGCCCGGCCCGAGGGCAGCCCGGAGTCCGCCGGGTCCGCCCGGTCCCGCCACCGCCGCAGCGCGCGGCCCAGCTCGTTCATGCGACCAGTCTGCTGGCCGGGCGGCGGAGGGCAAGGGCCGAGCCTGGTACCCCTTTTCCCAGGAAGACCCGGCTACTCCCGGCGGGCGCGGCCCCGCCCCAGGGTGGGAGCCATGAGCAACACATCGACGCCGCGGTCATCAGCGGCAGCACCGACATCACCGGCACCAACATCACTACCAACACCACCGGAATCACCGACCGCCCCGGTCACCTTGATCACCGGAGCCACCAGGGGACTCGGCCTGGAGACGGCCCGGCAGCTGCACGCCCTGGGCCATACCGTCCACCTCGGAGCGCGCGACCCGGAACGCGGCGAGCACGCGGCCCGCGAGACCGGCGGGCGGGTGCTGCCGCTCGACGTCACCAGCGAGGAGTCGGTACGCGCCGCGGCCGAACTCCTCAGCGCACGTGAGCAGCGCCTGGACGTCCTCATCAACAACGCGGGTGTCTCCGGAGCGCATCTGACGGCGGAGGAGACGACGGCCGAGAACATGCGGGCGGTCTACGAAACCAACGTCTTCGGCGTCGTCCGCACCACCCGCGCCTTCCTCCCACTGCTGCACGCCTCGCGGGCGCCCGTGGTGGTCAACGTCAGCAGCGGGCTGGGCTGCATCGGTGCCGTGGGCGACCCGGAAGTCCGCGAGGCCGCCGTGCCCGACTGGCTGCCCGCGCTCACCTACGCCTCGTCCAAGGCGGCCTTGAACATGGTCACGGCCCAGTACGCGCACGCCCTGCCCGGCTTCCGGATCAACGCAGTCGACCCCGGCTACACCGCCACCGACTTCAACGGCCACCGAGGCCGGCGGGCGGTCTCCGAGGGTGCCGGGATCATCGTGCGGATGGCACGCGTCGCCCCGGACGGCCCCACCGGCGGCTACTTCGCCGACCACGGGGCCCTGCCGTGGTGAGCGGCGGCCCCGTCGCGGGCGGCGTGACCCGCGTCGAGCTCGTCCACGACTTCGTCTGCGCCCGCTCCTACCTCGCCTTCACCCGGCTGCGGCGAGCCGTCCAGCGCCGCCGCGCGGAGGGCGGCGCGGCCGAGCTCGTGCTGCGCCCCTATCAAATCCGGCCGCAGGCCCCGGCCGAGGGTGAGCCGCTGTTCGAGGTGCACCGCCGGGAGCGGGGCGAGGAGGCCGCCCGCGCCATCCGCGCCGACCGCACCCTCGGCACCGCCGACGGCCTCGCCTTCCGCTTCGACCGCGCGGTGTTCACCAACACCTACGCCGCACACCACCTGACCGCCCAGGCCGCGACGCAGGACCGCGCGCAGGCGATGGCCGCCCGCCTCTTCCGCGCCTACTTCACGGACGGGCTGCACCTCGCCGACCCGGCCGTGCTGGCGCGGCTGGCGGCCGAGGAGGGCGTACGACAGGAACCGGATCTCCGCGGCCGACTCGACGCCGAGCTGGCCCGTACGCGGCCGCTCGGCAGCGAGTCGGGGCCGGTCCTCCTCGTCGCCGGCCGCCGGGTCCTCCATGAGGAACCGACGGAGACGGAGCTGCTGGACTGTCTGCGGGAGGGCGGCGGCTGAGTGCTCAGCTCATCTCGTGCCGAGGGGAGTCCGCCTCGTACCGCGGGTGGCGGTCCAGGGCCCGGCGGCGGCGGTCGTCAGCGGCCAGCCGGGCGACCTCCCGCAGAACGCCCACCCGGCCGCGGGCCAGCAGGCGGCCGACCGCGGCCAGCAGCCGGGGCCCGGTGACGATGTCGCTGGGCATCGCCCGGTGGTTGACCATGTCGAAGAGGCTGTCGGCCACACCCGCGCGGCGCATCCCCCGCAACACCTCGGGCAGTACGGCCGGCAGCGGTGCGAGGCTGCCGATGCCGGCCGCGAACCAGTACGGCTCCACGAACTCCGCGTCCCGCCAGGCACCCCAGCGGCGCAGCGCCTCGTCCAGTTCCGCCGCGTCAGCGCCGAGATGCCCGGTGACGGTCTCAGCCAGCCGGGCCGCCTGGAGGAAGGCGTCGCCGATACCGCGCCCCGCCGTCGGGTCCTTGAAGTGACCCGCGTCGCCCACCAGGGCCCAGCCGGGGCCCGCCGGTTCGCGGAAGTATCCCTTCCAGTGGGTCATCCCGTGCGGCTCGCCGACCAGCCGGGCGCCGGCCAGTGCTTTGGCCACCGGCTCGCAGGCCCTGGCGTACTCCAGCAGGCTGCCGGGCAGCCCGGCGCGGAATGCGCGCAGCCGGGCCGGGTCCACCCCCACCTGCACCTGGTAGAGCCCGTCGTCGGTGGGGAGGCCGAGCACCACGCGGTCGGCCCACCGGTGGAAGGCGAAGGTGGGTTCACCGATCTCGGCGTCCGCGAAGTAGCCCCAGAACAAAGCGAACTGATTTGGCGTCACGTGATACGAGCGAGCGCCTGCCAGCCGCGCGACGGTGGAGGCGCGGCCGTCGGCGCCCACCACCAGCCGCGCCCGCAGCACCCGCTCGCCCCCGCGCCCGGTCTCCTCGCCCCCCGTGGCCGAGGAGACCCGCACCCCCGTCACCCTGCCGTCCTCAGCCCTGACCAGGTCCGTCACCGCGGTACGGGTCAGGAGTGCGGCGCCCGCTTGCTGCGCGGCCCCGGCGAGGACGGGGTCGAGCCGGAAGCGGCGCACCGACATCACTCCGCCGGGATCGCCCGGGCGCACCGGCCAGGTCGCCGGCCAGCGCAGATCGCCCACCCGGGCGTCCGCCCGCGCGATCAGCGGGGCGCCCGTCGCGCGCAGCTCGTCCAGGACGCCGAGCGAGTCGAGGAAGGCCAGCGCGTCGGCCTCGAAGATATGGGTCGAAGGGGTGCCGGAAGCCGGCTCCCCCTTCTCCACCAGGCACACCTCGAGCCCCTGCCGGGCCAGCAGCGCCGCCAGCGGCGCCCCCGCGCACCTGGCACCGACCACGACCACGTCGTACCGCTCGTACCTGCTGCCCATTGCCGCCCCCTGCCCAGTAACCTAGTAGTTGCTAGGTTCCAATCCAAGGCTAAACCTAAGGACCGCTAGGTTGTCAACCGAGAAGCCCCGTAAGCGCATGAGCGCACAGCAGCGCCGTGCCGTCATCGAGGAGGCCGCCACCGAGGTGTTCGCCGCGCACGGCTACCAGCGCGCCTCGATGGAGGAGATCGCCCGCCGCTCCGGCGTGTCCGTGCCCGTCGTCTACGACCACTTCTCCTCGAAGCGCCAGCTCCACCGCCGCCTGCTGGAGCGGCACTTCGCCGAGCTGCGGCAACTGTGGCGCGAGCGACTGCCGGAAACCGGCGACGCCGGTACGAGCGACCGGCTGAGCACCCAGGAGGTGGCGAGCGCTTTCGACGCCTGGTTCCACTACATCGAGACCCACCCGTATGCCTGGCGCATGCTCTTCCGCGACACCACCGGGGACGCCGCAGTACGCGAAGACCACCAGGAGGTCATCGACACGAGCCGGAACGCGCTGCTCCCCTTCTTCGCCCGGCTGGTCGGCATTCCTCTCTTCGACGAGCCCGACGAACAGACGCGGGTCGAGGCCGAGATGGCCTGGGAGGTGTGCCGCAGCGTCCTCCAGGGACTGGCCCTGTGGTGGCACGACCGCCCCGAAGTGCCGCGCGCTGTCGTGGTGTCTGCGGCGGTGGACGCGGTATGGACCGGTTTCGAACGTTCCAGCGCCGCCCGGCGGAGCTCCCGTAATTCGCCCTGATCTCCGCGGCGTTGACGTGGCACGATGGAGCCGTACGCGGTCCGAGGAGAGGACGAGGGGGCAGGATGAGCAGTCTCAACAAAGGGCTCGGCAAGGTGGAGGTCACCCTCAAGTGGGATCCCAGCCCCATGGGGGAGCCGCCGCACGACCTCGACATAGTGGCCGCCACGTACACGGAGGAAGCGCCCTACGGAGAGCCCGCCTACCTCGTCCACTTCGACAGCCGCTCCCCGGACGGCACCATCATCCTCAACCGGGACAGCAAGACGGGGCAGGGCTTCGGCTCCGACGAGGTGATGACCCTCGAACTGGAGCGGCTGGCCGAGCGGTTCGTGCGGGTCGTCGTCGGCGTCGCCATCCAGCAGGGCGAGGGCCACAAGACGTTCGCCCAGGTGCCGAACACCGCGGTGCGGGTCTGTGAGGGCTATGAGGAGTTGTCCGCGAACGACTTCTCCGGCGTCGCGGGGGCCACGGCGGCGACGGTTGCCGAGTTCGCCCGGGGCGAGACGGGGGAGTGGCACCACCGCGTCGTGCTGCGTGGCTACGACGGCGCCCCCGAAGACTTCGCCACCCACATGGGCATCCCGGAGCAACGCTCTTCCTGATCCTGCGCCGTCTGCAGCTGCGCTGGGCCGCCTGCGCTTTGCTGCGCCAGCTGTGCTGTGCGGCGAACGCTTCGCTGTGCTTGGGAGGTCTGCGCATGGGGGTACCCCCTGCTCGAAGAGCTTGGGGGAGCAGGGCTGGCAAGCGCAGCGCACCGGCCCGCACTCGGGGACGATGCATCAGCCCCCTACAAGGGGCGGCCGCCGCCCGGGTGCGGGTCGGTTTCGTTGCCGTCTGCGGCCCGGTGGGCTGCGCTTGCCCACCCTGCGCCCTGGGGGTGCCCCCTGCTCGAAGAGCTTGGGGGAGCAGACTGCCCAAGCACAGCCGGTGCACCAAGCGCAGCCGGGGTGCAGCCCCGAGCACGGCACGGCGCAGCCGAACGCCGCGCCGCGCCAGGGCGAAGCTCCTACAGTTCCTTGATCCGGACGTTCCGATACGACACCACGTCAGTGGTGCTGTGGACTTGGAGCCCCACGTAGCCGGAGGCGTAGCGGCGCCCGTCCGTGCCCGGGTCATCATCGCGTGGGGGTTCGAAGACCTGGCCCCGCGTGTTGTCGAACTCGTTGATCAGCGTGCCGTTCCGGTACACCTCGTAGTGCTGGCCGATCACCCGGATCTCGTAGTCGTTCCAGGTGCCCTTGGGGGTGACGCCCGCGCCTGCCAGGCCGACGCGGTCGAACCCGTAGACGGAGCCGGTCTTGTACATGTCCCCGTCCGGGCGGTCCAGGATCTGCAGCTCGTGGCCGTACTTGATGGCCACCCACTCCGGACGGGACTCTCCTCCGGGTGGTCGTGCACATCGGGGAACCGGGCGAAGACACCGCTGTTGGCACGGCCGTCACCCGGCGCGTCGTCGCGGAACTGGAGCTTCAGTGAGAAGTCCCCGTACTTCCGCTTCGGATACCACAGCATGCCCATGCCCTCGACCTTCGGGTCGCTGGTCATGGTGCCGTCGTCGTTGAGCCCGAACCGGCCGCCGCCCACCTGCTCCCAGTTGGCGAAGGACTCCTTGCTGCCGTCGAACAGATCGCGGTAGCCGGTGTTCTGGCCGGGGGTACCGATGCCGGAACTCCGCGCGGCTCGGTTGATCAGCTTCTGCTCCCGGGCGACGATCACGCCCTCCTTGACGAGCTGTTCGGTGACGCCGCGTACGTGCTTGAGGAACAGCGCCTGGGACGTCCACTCCTTCTCGTCCTCGATCAGTTCGTTGATGGTGCAGCGGCGCTTCGTCATCCGATTGGGTACGCCCGTGTCCACGGTCCCGACGATCACCGTCTCGCGCTCGTCGTACTCCGGGCAGTCGGGCGCCGGCACCCCGCCGCCCGCCACGATCCGGAAGGAGACCTTCTGCGGCTCGGAGGTGTTGCCCGCCTTGTCGGTGGCCCGGTAGGTCACCGAGTGGTAGCCGGCCCGGTCGAGGACCAGCGGCTCGGAGTAGGTGACGTACGGTGCGCCGTCGAGCGAGTATTCGATCGTCTCCACGCCGGACTTGTCGTCCGTCGCGGTCACCGTGACCGTGGCCTTGCCGATGAAGTGGCCGTCGGAGTTCTTGTTTCCCTCGGCCTTGCCCTCGGTCGTCGGCGGGGTGGTGTCCTGGTCCGGCGGTTCGACCACGGTGAAGCTCACCGTCTTCTCCTCCGCCGCGTTGCCTGCCTTGTCCTTGGCCCGGTAGCTGACGGTGTGCTCGCCCGCGTCCGTGACCGTCACCGGTGCGGTGTAGGGCTGGAAGTCCGCGCCGTCGAGGGCGTATTCGACGGTGTCGACCCCCGAGCCCGCGTCCGTGGCGGTCACCGTGACCGTCGCGCTGCCCTGGTAGTTGCCCTCCTCGTCCTTGTCGCCCTCGACCGTGGCGGAGGTCTCCGGGGGCGTGGTGTCCTCACCCGGATCGCCGCCTGTCACCACCAGCGTGCCCTGCATCTGCTGATGCCCCGGAATGGTGCAGTGGTACTTGTAGGTGCCCGGGGTCAGGGTGACCTCCGCGGTGTGCTTGCCGCCCTCCGCGTCGTTGGGCGAGGCCAGGATGTTGAGGTCTACGTCCTGGTTGTAGTCCGGGTCGGAGGTGACGAACGTGAGGGTGTGCGACATCCCGCTGGTGTTGCCGGTCGCCGCGCTGTTCTCGAAGACGATCGTCGCCTTGCCCGCCACCGCGGTCGTCGGTGCAGACGCGTACTTGGTCATGTCGTCGTTCGCCGTCCACGTCAGCACCTGCTCGGCCGCCGCCGTGCCGCCGCCGCTGCGCGCGGCGGGCTGTGCGGCCGGTGCCGAGCCCCACGCCGTGGCGGAAGTGAGGCCGAGCACCATCAGCAGCGCGGCCAGCAGGGCGGTCAGCAGTCTGCGCCGCTCCCGCCGTGCCCGCTGCTCCCGGCTTCGCCGGCGCCTCACGCGCGCACTCGCCCTCATCTGCCCGTCCCCTTCCGCAGTGCCGGTTCGGCCATGTCGCCGGGCAGCGGTGTCGGCTCGCCGCCCTTGTACGTCACCCGCCACAGCGCCGACTTGTCGTCCGAGGTGAAGAACCCGCGCCCGTAGTCGAGCACGTACAGCGCACCGTCGGGACCGAACTTCCAGTCCATGAGGTTGCGGATGCCGTTCTCGCCGACGGGGACGATCGCATCCAGGCTCTCTGCGTGCCCCGGCAGCGCGCCCACGGTGTCGCCGCCCGGCATCACCAGCGCGTGCCGCGGCTGGTCACCGTCGTAGAAGTCGCCCACGAACCACTTGCCGTCCCAGTAGGAGGGCCACTTGACCTTCGACGGGTTGCCGGCGTCGTAGCGGTAGAGGGGTCCGTTCATCGCCGCCTGGCCGCCGCCCTTGAGCCAGGGCAGGGCGAGCTTCTGCTGGTCGAGCTGGTAGCTGGGGACGCCGTTCTCGTCGCGCGGGAAGTCGGGAGCTCCGCCCTGCGGCGAGTACCAGATGTTGTTGTTCCGGGCCGGCGGGATGTTGACCAGGCCGTCGTTGTTGGGCGACTCGTTCTTCAGATGGTCGCAGTCGTACCAGCCCAGCGGCTTGCCCGGGTCGGGCAGATTGCGGTCGCGGTAGGGCTGCTTGTTGCCCATGCAGTAGGGCCAGCCCTGGTTGCCCGCGCTGGTGATCTTGGCGAAGGTGTCGTACTTCGCCGGGCCCCAGGTCGGACTCGGCGTCGGCGCGTCCGGGCCGACCCAGCCCGCGTACAGCGTGTCGGTCTTCTTGTCGACGGCGATCCGCGCCGGGTTGCGTACGCCCATCACATAGATCTCCCCGCGGGTCTTGCCGCCGCCTTCATCGGTCTCCTCGCCGGTGAAGAGGTTGCCCTTGGGAAGGGTGTAGCTGCCGTCGTCCTCGGGGTGGATGCGCAGGATCTTGCCGTTGAGGTTGTTGGTGTTGCCCGCGGTGCGGCGTGCGTCGGCGAAGGAGACACCCTTGAAGTCCGGCTCCGGGTTGTTGCCCGAGTAACCATCGCTGAACCGCGAGGAGTTGTTGTCACCCGTGGCGATGTAGAGGTTGTCCTTGGAGTCCCACGCCATGCCGCCGCCCGCGTGGCAGCAGCTGTGGATCTGCACCGGCCACTTGAGCAGCACCTTCTCCGAGCCCAGGTCCAGCTTGTCGGTCTCCTTGTCCAGAGTGAAGCGGGAGACCCGCCGCTCGGCCATATGGGTCTCGCGGTTGATCTCGCTGTGCGGGGTGTAGTGCAGATACACCCAGCCGTTGTCGGCGAAGTCCGGGTCCAGCTCGATGCCGAGCAGGCCCTCCTCGTTCTTGACCAGCTCGTCGCCGCCGCCCTTGTTGCCGAAGACCGTCAGCTCGCCGGCGAGGGTGACCTTCTCCGTCTTCGGGTTCCAGATGTGCACCTGGCCCTTGCCCTTGCCGATGTCCGGGTCGCTCCAGTCGGTGACCACGGGCTGGGACGCGTCGCCGCCGCCGCGGCCGATGTAGAACACCCGGCCGTCCTTGGCCGTGACCACGCCGTGCGGCTCGCCGATCTGGTCGGACTGGCCGGGCTGGTTCGGCTTGGTGAGCCGCTTCGCCTCGTAGTTGGCGGCGATCGCCGCCTGGCAGTCGGCGCGCGCAAGCCGCGTCGTCCACATCAGCGCACCGCGCAGATGGCTGCGGAAGTCGGTCTCCGCGAAGCTGGCCTTGGTGCCGCCCATGGCGGTGTAGAAGGAGCGGCCGCCGTCGTAGTCGCGGCACCAGGAGACGGGGTGGTCCCAACTGCCCGCGTCCGCACCCGGGTCGTAGCTGCTGGTCCGCACCCGGGCGACCGTGTGCACCTTCCCCGAGGGGTTCTCGCGCCAGTTGAGCCACCTGTCGGGGCGCTTCCACTCGACGGGCAGCTCCTTGGTGGCCGGGTGCTGCCGGTCGCCGACCTCGACGACGGCACGCTGCACCTTCGCCGGGCTGTGCTCGGCGGGCCGGGCGCCGATCAGCCCGCCGAACCACTCCGAGTACGGTTCGGCGCGGGCCGCGTCGTGGATGCCGAGGAAGCCGCCGCCCGCCTCCATGAAGCTCTCCAGCCCGGCCTCCTGCTCGGGGTCGAGCACATCGCCGTCACCGGTGAGGAAGACGACGGCGTTGAAGCGGCCCAGCCGCGGCTTGGCGAAGATCGCCGGGTCGTCGGTCGCCTGGATGGTGAAGTGCTCCTGGGCCGGGCCCTGCTGCCCGATCTTCTCGATGGCCTCGATCGCGGCGTCGACGGTGGGCGACTCCTCACCCGTCGCGCCGTGGAAGACCAGCACCTTGACGTCCTCGCTCCCCGGCGGGCTCGGCAGCGCCAGCTTGGGCGCCGGCGCCCCCGGCGGCGGTGCGGCGAGCGCGGGGGCGCCGAGCAGACCGGCGGTGAGGGCACCGGCCAGCAGGGTGGCGATCCTGCTGCGTCGGGACCGGCGGAGTCGTCGGGGTCTGGCCCGTTTCGGGTGCGGTTGGAGCCGCATGCGTGATCCACCCCTCTTCGGTCACAGAAACGTGGCAGAAGCTAGACCTCTTTCGGCGGTTCGCCAAGGTCTATGACCGCAACTCGACGAACTTTGTCCTGACTGTGGATAAACGGCGCGGTCGGCGCTACCGTCCCCCTCAACTCGCTACGCACGGCGCACCGTTCACCACCCCACCCGCCATCGCTCCCGGGGGAGACGCAGAACGATGACCGGAAACCCCAGTACCCCGAGCCGCCGCTCCTTCAGCAGAGGTCTGCTGGCCTCGGGCGCCGTCGCGGCGGTCGCCGGCAGCGCACTGACAGCCGCGACCACGCCGTCCACCGCCGCACCGGCCCGCTCGGCGGCGGTACGCAGAGCCGGCGCCGGCGGCGAGACCCGGCGGATCAAGTTGTACGCGGAGAAGCTCCCCGACGGGCAGATGGGCTACGGCCTGGAGAAGGGCAAGGCGACCATCCCGGGACCGCTCATCGAGCTGGTCGAGGGCGACACCCTGCACATCGAGTTCGAGAACACCATGGACGTCGCCGCGAGCCTGCACCCGCACGGCGTGGACTACGACACCGCCAGCGACGGCACCAGGATGAACAAGAGCCACGTCGAGCCGGGCGGCAAGCGCACCTACACCTGGCGCACCCACAAGCCCGGCCGCCGCAAGGACGGCACCTGGCGTCCCGGCAGCGCCGGCTACTGGCACTACCACGACCACGTGGTCGGCACCGAACACGGCACCGGAGGCATCCGCAACGGCCTCTACGGTCCCGTCGTCGTGCGCCGCGAGGGCGACATCCTGCCCGACTCCGACCGGCAGTTCACCATCGTCTTCAACGACATGACGATCAACAACCTCAAGAAGGGACCCGACTTCAAGGCGACGGTGGGCGACCGCATCGAGATCATCATGATCACGCACGGCGAGTACTACCACACCTTCCACGTGCACGGTCACCGCTGGGCGGACAACCGCACCGGGCTGCTGGAGGGCCCCGAGGACACCAGCCGGATCATCGACAACAAGATCACCGGCCCCGCCGACTCCTTCGGCTTCCAGCTCATCGCGGGGGAGGGGGTGGGAGCGGGGGCATGGATGTACCACTGCCACGTCCAGAGCCACTCCGACATGGGGATGGCGGGCCTGCTGCTGATCGCCAAACCGGACGGCACCGTACCGGGCCACGACGGGCACCATTGACCAGAGGCCCCTGCCACAGCGCCGCTGAGCTGCGACAACGCGCTGTTGCGCCGGGCGTGGTAGCGTGAAGACGTTGCAGTTTTGGTACCCATACTTATGCGCGCCTGAGCTTTGTGGCTCGGGCGCGTTGTGTCTTCCGGAGCCTTTCTGGATGGGGGTCAATGCGGCGACGCGGAGCGTACGAGGTGTACGACTCCCAGCCACCCTGAAGGAGAAGAAGATGGCATCCGGCACCGTGAAGTGGTTCAACTCGGAAAAGGGCTTCGGGTTCATCGAGCAGGACGGCGGCGGCGCCGACGTCTTCGCCCACTACTCGAACATCGCGGCCCAGGGCTTCCGTGAGCTCCACGAAGGCCAGAAGGTCAACTTCGACGTCACGCAGGGCCAGAAGGGCCCGCAGGCGGAGAACATCACCCCCGCCTGAACGCTTGACGCGTAGCACCACGCTGGGGCCCGCACCATCCGGTGCGGGCCCCAGCGCCTGTTCCGGGGGCCGGTCACGGCAGCATCCACGCCGGCCCACGCGAGATCCCGCGAGTCGCGATGAGTTCCGGGGCCTCCGGCGGTCGTACTGTCGAGCCCGTACCGAGGAGGACTTCTGATGCGCAGCGTGACCTATGCGATGAACGTCTCACTTGACGGCTACATCGTCGGGCCGGACGGAGACTTCGGCTGGACGGCGCCCGACGAGGATGTCTTCCGCTTCTGGATCGACGACATCCGAGAGGTCGGCGTCCACCTGTTGGGACGACGGCTGTACGAGACGATGCTGTACTGGGAGACCGCCGACCAGGACCCCTCGCTCGACGAGGCGATGCTCGAGTGGACCGCGCTCTGGAAGCCGCTGCCGAAGGTGGTGTTCTCCACCACGCTCTCAGCTGTGCAGGGCAACGCCCGGCTGGCCTCTGGCGGCCTGGCGGAGGAGATCGAGCGGTTGCGAGCCGAGCCGGGGGAGGGCGACATCGCGATCGGCGGCGCGACTCTCGCCGCCGAGGCGGCCGCGGCGGATCTGATCGACGAGTACCGGGCCATGGTTCACCCGGTGCTGGTCGGCGGTGGCATCCCGTTCTTTCCCCAGCGCGAGCGCCGGGTGGACCTCGAGTTCGTCGAGACCCGCACCTTCAGCTCGAAAGTCGTCTACCTCCGCTACCGCGTGGCACGCTAGCCGGCTCGTCCGCCGAGCCGCCGGGCTTTCGTTTCCCTCCCCCTTTTCCGGCCTGATGCCTCCGCCGTCCATGGGTCCGGCATCATGAGCACATGGCCCGACGCACATCCGCCCGCACCGCTCGCCGCCCCGCCGTGCCCTCGGCCTGCCCCTGCGGAGGCGCCCGCTACGCGGAGTGCTGTGGCCGTTTCCACCGCGGCGAGGCGACACCCGCCACCCCGGAGGAGCTGATGCGTTCGCGTTACGCCGCCTTCGCGCTGGGGGAGACGGCGTATCTGCTGCGCACGTGGCATCCAGACACCCGTCCCGCGGCCCTCGACCTTGACGGCGGTCCCCGCTGGACGGGGCTGGAGATCCTCGGCACGTCCGGCGGCAGCGCCTTCCACGACGAGGGAACGGTCACCTTCCGTGCCCACTACCTGGGAGCCGACGGCAGCCCCGGCGTGCAGCAGGAGCGCAGCCGGTTCACGCGGCTGGACCGGGTCTGGATGTATGTGGACGGAAAGGTGTCCTGAGGTCCCGCCTCAGTCCCCGGTGACGTCCTGCGGATACCAGCGCAGCTCGACGGTGTTGCCGTCCGGGTCCCGCACGTAGATCGACTGGGCCGAGCCCCGCGCCCCGAAGCGGCTGACCGGACCCTCCAGTACGTCGAAGTCGCCCGAGTCGATGACCGTCTGCCAGTCGAGCGGCTCGACGACCAGGCAGAGGTGATCGACGTTCGACTCCCCGCGCGGGCGGTCCAGCAGATCGATGATCGTGGTCGGACTGACCCGCACCGACGGGAACGGGACCTGGCCGGCCCGCCACTCCTCGACCCTGACCGGCTCCAGACCCAGCGGTCCGCAGTAGAACTCCAACGCGCGCTCGACGTCCCGCACATTGAGCACGAGATGGTCGAAATCCTTTACTCGCATGAATGGCCTTCCGACGGCTCAGTCCTCGGATTCTTCCAGTACGCGGAACTCCAGCCCGGCGCGGATCAGCCGTCCGGTCAGCGCCTCGCCCATCGCGACCGAGGTGGTCACCTGGCCCGAGGTGGACGGCAGGTCGTCATGGGCGAGGCAGAGCGCCCCCTCGGCGAGCATCTTGGCCGTCTCGTCGTAGCCCGGGTCGCCGCCGGCCACTTCGGTGACCACCCGGCGCCCCCCGCCCCGCCCGACGAAGCGCACCGAGAACCAGCTGCGCGCCCGCCGCCCCTCGTCGGGCCCCTCGCCGGGACCCAGCCGCGAGGCGAGGAAGCGCCGCAACGGCGGCAGTTGCGCCGCGGCGAACAGGCCGCCGACACCGGCGATGCCGCCGACGGCGACCGGCAGCCGGCGTACGGCCGCGTAATGGCGGTAGGTGAACGCGGGGCCGTACCGCTCCAGCTCCGCCGCCGAGCGCCCCACGATCTGCGGGTCGAGCGTCGGCAGCGGCACGGCCCACAGCCCCAGCTCGTCCTCGCGTCGCACCGTGCCGGTCGGGGTGCGGATCGTACGGTGCGCGGGGCGCGGATCGGCGGCGCGGCGGGCCTTGGCGGTACGGAGCATCCGGTCGGCCCGGGAGAAGGACAGCAGCGCACTGGCGAACGTACCGCCGGAAAAGGCCGCGTTGGAGCGTACGAAGCCGTCCACGCTCAGCGGTACGCCCGCAGGCAGCTGCTCCACCGTGAAGCGGGCGCCCAGGTCGTGCGGCACCGAGTCGAAGCCGCAGGCGTGCACCAGCCGGGCGCCGGTCTCCTTGGCTCGGGAGTGGTGCCGCAGATACATCAGGTCGACGAACTCCGGCTCGCCCGCCAGGTCCAGATAGTCCGTACCGGCCTCGGCACACGCGGCCACCAGCCGGGCGCCGTACCGCAGGTAGGGCCCCACGGTGCTGGCCACCACCCGGCTGCGGGCCGCCAGTTCGGCCAGGGCGCGGGGGTCGTCGGCGTCGGCGCTCAGCAACGGAACGTCCGCGGTGTGCGGGTGCTCCGCGGCCAGCCGCTCGCGCAGGGCCTTCAGCTTCCGCTGATCGCGCCCGGCGAGCGCCCAGCGGGTGGTCCTGGGGGCATGTGCGGCCAAATACCGACCGGTCAGTACGCCAACGAAGCCGGTCGCCCCGTACAGCACGACATCGAACTCCCGCGGCCCGCCCTCGGGCGCCTTCGCGTCAGCCACAACCAACCTCTCCGTCGGCTCTCATTTCAGCAGACGCGACAGCCGCCGGTCCGCGAGGGGCTTCCCACCGGTCTGGCACGTGGGGCAGTACTCCAGCGTCGAGTCGCGGAAGGAGACCGAACGGATGGTGTCCCCGCACACCGGGCACGGCTCTCCCGCGCGGCCGTGCACCCGCATCCCGAGCCGCTTGCCCGCCTTCAGCTCGGCGGCCGACATCCCACGCGCCCGCTCGACGGCGGAGACGAGGACCTCCCGCAGCGCCGTGAACAGGGTGGTGACCTCGGCATCGGACAGATCCGCCGCGAGCCGGAACGGCGACATCTTCGCCGCGTGCAGAATCTCGTCCGAATACGCGTTGCCGATTCCCGAGACGACCGACTGGTCCCGCAACAGCCCCTTGATCTGCTGCCGCCGGCCTGTCGGCAGCGCCGCGAACGCCTCGCGGTCGAAGCCGGGGGAGAGGGGGTCGGGGCCGAGCCGCGCGATGCCGGGCACGTCCTCCGGATCCCGTACGACGTGGACCGCGAGCCGCTTCTGGGTGCCCGCCTCGGTCAGATCGAACCCCTCGGCCGGTTCGCCCGCCAGCTCCAGGCGGAGCGCGAGCGGGCCCTTGCCCGGGCGGGGCGGCGCGGCGGGCAGCGCATCCTGCCACCGCAGCCAACCCGCCCTGGCGAGATGGAAGACCAGATGCAGGCCGTCATCCGGCCGGGCACTGCCGGCGCGCTCCCCGCCCAGCGCCAGGTCGAGGAACTTTCCGTGCCGTACGACCTCGGTGAAGGCCCGGCCTTCCAGGGCGTCCAGCGGCGGGTCGTACGTCTTGAGCACGCTGATCGCGACCGGCAGCACCCGCCGGACGGTGCGCCCGGTCAGCCGTTCGGTCAGGAAGCCGCGCAACGCCTCGACTTCGGGAAGCTCCGGCATGGTCCCTCCTCCCGGGATGCGGCCCGGCCAGGACGCCGGTCCTCAGACCAGCTTGGCCTCATGGGTGATCGGTGTGGCCTTCAGCGCCTGGCTGACCGGGCAGTTCTGGGCGGCCTCCGCAGCGGCTGCAGCGAAGGCGGCCTGGTCCATGCCGGGCACCTCGCCCTCGATGGTCAGGTGGATACCGGTGATGCCCGTGCCCGGCTGGAAGTCGACGGCGGCCTTGGTGGTCAGCCTGGTGGGCGGAGTGCCCGCCTTGCCCAGGGCGGCGGAGAGCGCCATCGAGAAGCAGCTGGAGTGCGCCGCGGCGATCAGCTCCTCCGGGCTGGTCCTGCCGCCCGGCTCCTCGGCGCGGGATGCCCACGAGACCGGGTACTGGCCGATGCCCGACGAGTCGAAGGTGACGGTGCCCGAACCCTCCGTCAGGTTGCCGTTCCAGACCGTGTGGGCGGTGCGTGTGGTGGCCATTGCGCTCTCTCCATAACGTCGGCATCAACCGTGTCGTATGACTCGCAGTACCCGATCCTGCGCCCCCACCACCTGCGGCGCACTCCCTGACGCGCCGGGTGTTTGCTTTCCGCTCAACACGTTCGACAACTTCCGGCCGTACGAGGGCCTGCGCGGGGGTACGGTGTGACGCTCAGCGGGTATCAAAGCGTAATCGGCATCATGCAGAGAGTGAAAAGAGAGTGGGTGGCGCACAGTTATGATCAAGGGGATCGACGTCTCCTCGTACCAACCGGAGGACTACAGCACCCGGGGCATCGAGTTCGTCTTCATAAAGGTCACCGAGGGGAAGTCCTACACCAACCCCAAGTGGGTCGAGCAGCGCAAGACCGGCCGGGACGCCGGCCTGGTCACCGGCTTCTACCACTTCGTCAGGCCGGGCAGCATGAAGTCCCAGGCCGACTACTTCCTCTCGAAGATCAAACTCGTCGCGGGCGACATCCTGGCGCTGGACTGGGAGGACCCCAAGGTCAGCAATGACGAGAAGGACGAGTGGATCAAGTACGTGCAGGACAAGGCCGACGGCCACAAGGTCCTGCTGTACTGCAACCGGGACTTCTGGCTCAACCGCGACAAGACATCCTTCGCCGGGGACGGCCTGTGGATCGCGGACTACAACGGCAAGCCCGGTGAGCCCGGCATCAAGCACCGTTGGCGCTTCCACCAGTACACGAGCGACCCGATCGACACCAACCTGGGCGAGTTCGACAGCCGCGAGGCGCTCCGCACCTGGGCGGGCGGCAAGAAGGACGACTCGGGCGGGAAGTGAGCCGGTGCGGCCTTCACGGGCGGTGGCCTAGGGTCCCGCCCGTCACCAGGGAGGGATACGCTCCCGTGCATGCCGGAAGCCAACTCCCCCTCCTCCCCAGCCCCCGCCCGCACCGACGACAGCGCTCCTGCTGACGGCAGTGGTCCTGCTGACGACAGCGCTGCTGCCGACGCCAGTGCTCGTTCCGACAGCAGCGTTCGTTCCGACAGCACCGGAACGCCGCCGCCCGCGCCGGCCGGCTCGAACGAGCCCGCCGGGACGGGGAAGTCCTCCGGGCCCGGGCAGCCCTCCGGCCGGGACGAGCAACCCGCGTCGGACGGAGCGGCGGACGAGCCGACGGAGGGGCGTGCGGCGAGCGGGCCGGCCGAGCCGGACGACGAGCCCGAGGAGGACCGGCCGGCGTTGACGCCACGCCAGGCGCGGCGCATACGCATAGTCCTCTCCGCCGTCGTCATGCTCGCGGTGGCCGTCGCCTTGGTCGTACGGCTGGAGTCGGCGCCCTCGGTGCTCACCGTCGGCTTCTACGGCGTCGCGCTGATCCTCTCGGGCACGGCCATCGCGCTCAGCCGCAGGGGCCGCACCCGGGTGGCGACGGCGGTACTGGGGCTCGGTTTCGTCCTCGTCGTGTTCGGCGAGTGGCTGCTGGGCTTCTCGGGCGGCCCCTGATCCCCTCGCCGTTCCCGGCTCACCGGCGACGCCGGGCGGGGTGCCGCCAGCGGCGACGGCCGGGGCGTTGCCGTCAGACCCACTCGGTGGCATCGCCGCCCACCTGGCCGGTGACCCGGGCCCAGTCGAGGGGGCTGCCTGCCGCGCTCGGCGTCGCGGAGCCAGCCGGGCCGAAGCCGACGGGGGAGAGCGCGTACCGCAGCCGGCCGAGCGGGCTGTCGGCCTCCGTCAGCCAGGGCGCCTGGTCGAACGCGGGCTGCGCCGCGCCCGCCGCCTCGCGCGCCGCCCCGCCGGGCTGGGCGCCGGGTTCGGTACCGGCCCCCGTACCGGCCCCCGTACCGGCTTCCGCCGCGGGCAGGTCGTGCAGCAGCCAGTGCGCTGTGCGGGCCAGTGAGAGCCGGACCAGCCGGGAACCCGCGGTGCCGGTGCGCTGCTCGGTGAGGGCGCGGAGCAGCCCGGCGGCCAGCAGATAGCCGGAGCCGTGGTCGAGTGCCTGGGCCGGCAGTGCGCCGGGCGTGAGATCCGGGGAGCTGCTCACCTTGCCCGCTGTTCCGGACCCGCCCGCCGCCTCCAGGCAGGCGATACCGGTGGCGGCCTGCACCAGACTGTCGAAGCCCCGGCGGCGCTGCCACGGTCCGTGGGCGCCCCAGGCGCTGAGCTGGCCCACCACGAGGCCCGGCCGACGGTCCATCAGCGACTCCGGTGCCAGCCCGAACCGGTCCAGCGCACCGGGCCGGTAGCCGGTCACCACCACGTGCGCTGAGGCCAGCAACTCCTCGAAGGTGGTCTGGCCAGCGCGGCTGGACAGGTCGAGCAGCGTCGAGCGCTTGCCCAGGTTCGTGTCCGCGTGCGTGTCCAGGAACTCGGGGCGTTCCGGTGCGTCGATCCGCAGCACGTCAGCGCCGAGCAGCGCGAGCGTACGGGTGGCGACCGGGCCGGCCAGCACCCGGGTCAGGTCGAGAACGCGCAGACCGCGCAGCCCGCCAGGGCCTGGCGGACCGTCCAGCGCCGGCGTGGGGGCCCCGTCCAGCCTGCTGAGGGACACCAGCGGGGTCGGCGCGACGGCTGCCCGCTGCGGATGCGACTCCCACTCCTCCGGGGTCCGCACGGCGACGGCCAGCCCGCCCTCCGCGTACACCGCCTCCTCGACGTCCAGCGCCTGACGGCCCGCCAGCTCGGTGGCCACCCGGCCCGCCGCCGCCTCGTCCTCCGCGGGGCCGTGGTCGGACATGCCGAGTGCGGACAGCAGCCGGGCGCGGTGATGGGGGTAGTTGGCGTGAGTGCGCACCCAGCCGTCAGCCGTACGCCAGAAGCGGGACAGCGGTGCGAAGGTCACCGGAGCCCGGCCGTCGATGCGCACCAGCCGGTCGCTGAGGAAGGCGGTGGCCACGGCACCGTCGTCCACCCGGACCGGCGGCAACAGCGCGCTGCGGGCGCGTACGCACGAGAACTCGGCTGCCGCAAGAGAACACGCAGCCACGGTGGCGGAGGCCAGCTCCAGCACGGGCAGCGCGGAGGGGAGCAGGCCCGCGCGGCGCTCGCGCGAGACGCGGGCCAGCAGCGCCGGATCGCCGCCGAGCGCCGTCCACGCCTGTGCCGCGCCCGACTGCTGCGCGGAGTGTCCGGCGGTGGCTGCTGCGCCCTCGGGGGACTGCGGTCCGCCGGGACCTGATGCCGCGGCGCCGGTGGCCGACGGCGCGGCACCGCCGGAATGGCCACCTCCGTGCTCGAACTCGCCGGGCACGAACTCGCCGGGCACGAACTCGGTGTCGGACTTCGGGGCGCTCGCGGAGTCGCGCGCGGCGAAGTCCCCGGCCTCCCCAGGCTTCCCGGCCGCAGAAAACTGATCCATAGCAGGCATTTTGACACCCACTGGCACTGGATCGGGTGACGGCGGGGCGGTGCGGGGCCGACGTTGCGGCGGCCGGCCGTCGGATCGCCGGACCGCGGGCCGGTCGGACGGGCGTCCACGCGTGCGGCTCGGTGTCCCCGCGTGCGGCGCGGGGGCCTCGGCGTGCGGCTCGGGATCCCCGCGTGCGGCTCGGGGGAGCCTGCCGGCGGCTCCGGACCCTGCTTGGGGCTCGGCGGCGCCTGCGGCTCGGCCGCGCTTGGCCAGGGGCTGCCCCGCTCGCCGTACGTGAACCCTGCGGGTGGGAGGTGGCTGGTGGGACAGCTGGTGGGGCACCCCCTACTCGAAAGGCTTGGGGGAGCAACCCCGCGCCCGCAACGGGGCGCGTCCCCTCGCCGTGACTCAGCCCGGCCCGGGCTGAGTCGTCGCGTACTCCGCGGCTGCGGCCCTGAGCGCGGCCAGACCGCGGGCGACGAGGGGCTGCTGCTCCGCGCCCCGGCGGACGCAGGTCAGTACGCGGCGTATGGGGGCGTGCGGGCCGGACAGCGGTACGCGGGTCACCGGGAGGCCGGTGGGCACGGGCGCCAGCCGGGGGATCAGACAGATGCCGAAGCCGTGCGCGACGAGGGAGGCGACCGGCGTCCAGTCGACGGCCGCGTGGGCGACCCGGGGCGTGAACCCGGCAGCAGCGCAGGCGGCCAGCAGCAACTGGTGCTGGTCGTTCGGATCGCCGGCGCGGATCCAGGACTCCTCGGCGGCGTCGGCCAGCGTCACCCCGGCGGGGTCCCCGGCTTCCCCGTCCTGCGAACGTGCTCGCCGGGCGAACCGGTGGCCGTCGGGCACCAGCAGGTCCTGCGGCTCGGTGAGCAGCGGCTGGTGCAGGAACTGCCGGTCGTCCGGGGGCGGGCTGCCGGGCGACGGCAGGACGACGGCGATGTCGGCGGCGCCGCTCAGCAGCAGGCCGTGCCGGTCCTCCGCCGGGTCTTCGGACAGCTCGACCGTCACCTGCGGCAACTCCTGCCGCAGCCGTGCCGCTGCAGGGGCGACCAGCGTGGCGAGTGCGGTGGAGATCGCGGTGAAGCACAGCCGCCCGGCACCACCGCGCCGGTAGGCGGCCAGCTCGGCGGCTGCCGCCTCCCAGCGGGCGTGCAGCGCGTCGGCGTGCTCCAGCAGCGCCAGCGCCGCGGGTGTCAGCCGCACCCGGCGGCCCACCGGCTCCAGCAGCGGCAGGTCCAACCGGGCCGCGAGCTGCCGCAGTTGCTGGGAGACGGTGGAGGGCGTCAGATGCAGCGCCTCGGCGGTGGCCGTGACCGTGCCGCACCGGTGCAGCACCCGGAGCGTCTGGAGACGGGGATCTATCATCCACCCATCATGGCGCCACCATGTCGCTCTGCCGAACGATACGGTGCGGAAACTTTCGATGGACTCGAACGGTGTGCGGCCGTGAAGCTGCGAAGTATGACGCTCTCGCTCACGCATACGGCGAACCTCGGAGCGGCTTCGGCGCCGTCCTCCGTGCCGGACGCGGTCGTCGCCGGCCTGGTGGCCGGGTACGCGGTCGCCATCCCGGTCGGCGCCCTCGCCGTGCTGCTGATCAGCCTGACCGCCCGTACCTCGCTGCGGGTGGGCGCAGCGGGCGCCCTGGGCGTGGCGACCGCCGATGGTGCCTACGCCACCGTGGCCGTCGTGGGAGGGGCGGCCGTCGCCCAGGCCGTCGAACCGATCGCGGTTCCACTGCGCTGGACGGCCTCCGCCGTGCTGGTGCTGATGGCCGCCCGCTCGGCCCGCGCAGCCGTACGAGGCCTGCGCCAGGCGCGCGCTGACCGGCTGCGGCAGCCGAAGCGCGCGGCCCGGCTGCAGCTGCAGACCGCACCGCCGGACGGCGGGCCCGCCGAGCGGGACGCCGGCCGCGCCCGCGAGCGCCCAGACTGCCAGGGGCCTGGCTGCCACGAGCCCGGGACCGCCGCGCCGGTCCTTCGCGGCGACCCCGCGCTGGGCACCCCCTCCCGGGCCTATCTGGGGCTGCTCGGGCTGACGCTGCTCAACCCCTGGGCGATCATCTACTTCTCCGCGCTGACGCTGGGCAACCAGCACCTCGGCGGTACCGACGGGCCCGGCCGCGCCGCCTTCGTCGCCGGGATCGTCTTCGCCTCGGTGACCTGGCAGCTGCTGCTCGCCACGGGCGGTGCCGCGCTGGGCCGCGCCCTGACCGGGCCGCGCGGCCGTGCCGTCACCGGTCTGGCCTCCAGCGCCGTCATCGCCGCGCTGGCGGTGGCCCTGGCCGCCGGGATCGGAACCTGAGCGCCACCCCCTCAGGAGCTGACCGCCGCAGCCGCTCCCCGGCGCTTCAGCACTCCCTTGGCGAGCTTGCCCGTCGGAGTGCGCGGCAGCCGGTCGGTGAACTCCACGGTGCGCGGGACCTTGTACCCGGCGAGGTGTTCCCGTACGTACGCCAGCAGTTCGCCTTCCAGATCCGGGCCCGCCGTGCCGGCCGCGTCCGGTTCGGGCTGGACGACGGCGTGCACCGATTCGCCCATCTCCGCGTCCGGTACGCCGATCACCGCCACATCGGCGACTTTCGGATGCAGCGTCAGACAGTCCTCGATCTCCTGCGGGTAGATGTTCACCCCGCCGGAGATGATGGTGAACGCCTTGCGGTCGGTGAGGAAGAGATAGCCGTCCTCGTCGACGTGGCCGATGTCGCCGGTCGTTGTCCACGTGGGATGCCGGGGGTGCTGGGCCTCGGCGGTGCGCGCGGGGTCGTTGTGATAGCGGAACGGCAGCTCGTCGCGGGCGAAGTAGACGGTGCCGGTGGTGCCGGCCGGTACCTCGGTGCCGTCGTCCGCGCAGATCCGGACCTCGCCCAGCGGCCCTGACCGGCCGACCGAGCCCGGCTTGCGCAGCCACTCCTGCGGGGTGATGGCGGTCAGCCCGTTCCCCTCCGTCGAGGCGTAGTACTCGTACAGCACCGGCCCCCACCACTCCAGCATCCGCCGTTTCACCTCGACCGGGCAGGGCGCGGCAGCATGGATCGCCACCCGCAGCGAGGACAGGTCGTACCGCTGCCGCACCTGCGCGGGCAGCTTCAGCATCCGGACGAACATCGTCGGCACCCACTGGCTGTGCGTGACCCGGTACCGCTCGACCAGCTCCAGCGCCCGCACCGGGTCGAACGCGTCCATCAGGACGACGGTGCCGCCGGTCGCGGTGACCACGGCGCAGAACCGCAGCGGCGCCGCGTGGTAGAGGGGCGCGGGGGAGAGGTAGACGGCCGAGGAGTCGAAGCCGTAGAGCGCGGAGAACAGCGTGACGAGCGGCGATGCGGCCTCCGTCAGCTCCTCACCGGAGAGCGCGGGCCGAATCCCCTTGGGCCGCCCTGTGGTGCCGGAGGAGTAGAGCATGTCCGCGCCCCGTGGCTGGCGGGCGGGCGGCACCGGCGAGGACGCGGCCAACGCGGCCTCGTAGTCGGCGTAATGCTCCGGGTGAGCCGGGTGAGCTGGGTGAGCCGGATGGGGCGGGTGAGCCGGATGGGGCGGGT